>JACMOW010000146.1 GCA_014377775.1 Pedobacter sp.
ACCGTTTGCTGTAGCCATTCTTTCGCGGAAGCCATGTTTGTTTCTTCTCTTTCTTTGCGAAGGTTGGAATGTTCTTTTCATAACGTATAATATCTTAACTAGAGTTTTTTAAATAAGAGGTGCAAATATAACGTGATTTTTCTATAAATGCAAGAGTGAGACAGAATTATTTATTTTACAATATAACTAAATACCTTTCTTCCTATTTTACCATCTGCATTGATGCCTTCGATAATCACTTTGTAGGAACCAACTCCATCAGCATTAAAGTAATCCAAAGTAGCTTTACCTTCTTTATCGGTGATAATATTTGCATTCCAATATATCGTTGAACGCAAATCCTTTTGTGGATTTACACCTAAAGTAGTGTACTGAGGGGTATAAAATTCTTTTGTAGTTTCATAACCTTTCGCAATTAAAGAAATTATTCCGGGTGTTTTACTCTGGCGATTTGTTACTCCTCTTTTAGTTGAAATCAAAACTATACCCCCAAAACCAGACGAACCGTAGACCGTAGTTAATGCAGCATTCTTTAACACTTCAATTACTTCTACATCTTCCACCGGCAAGCTCGCAACATAATCCTGGCTCACCGTCATCCCATCTACATAAAATTGCACAGGAGGATCGCCACTACCTCCAGGAACTGCACTATTACGGGTTCTACTCAGCACAATCTCACCATTTACCATAGACATTCCACCTATATATTTACCTAAATAATCAAACAAATCTACCGCATTGGCTAACATCTCGGCGGTTACCACGTTATCCGCATTTCCAGCACCGTTCAAATTGGTAGACCGATCTAACCCAGCTGCTTTTTTCTTCTCCCCCTTAATCTCTACCTCCCTTAGCATAATCTCTTGATTCTTATTGTATTTATTGTAGGATTCCTTGTATTTTTCTATTGCATTTGCTAAGTAGTTAGTCATATCAACCTCAACAATACCTTGCTGTGATTCATCAGCTTTAAACATTGGCAAGATTTTTTTATCTAAAATAATTTTTACATTTCTGCTTTCGTTATTATTTTTAGCTTGTAAAATAAAAGAAGCGCTATCGGCAAAACTAAGTTCGTCAAATACAAATCTACCCTCTTTATTAGTCAATGTATCCATTGTAAATATCGATCCTCTACTAGTAAGCAACCTCACTTTAGTTCCAGCAATTGGGTTGCCAGAGTTTGTAGTCACTACACCAGCTATCGTGATTCCTTTTTCTGCCCTATACATCAATGGTGCACTGGTTTTATTCAGCAAATCCTTCCAGTTAAATCTTCTCCAACCGTGGGTAAGCATCAAATAATCTAAAAACTTTGCTGCCTCGGGATGTGTACCGAAATAAAATCCTGGTTTTTCAACATAACCCTTCAAATCAGATGTGATCAAAAGATTAGATAAAATACTAGTTTCTTCATCTTCGTTATATGGAACTAATTTTTCATCCGTAACAGCAATCGAGTAACTGCCTTGAGCAAGGTCTTTTTCCGTGTTAACATCAAGTGTGATTTTCTCTCTTTTATTATAAACTCCCTTATTTGCTTTAATATTAATATTTAAATTATCCTTATGATTAATAAATACCAATCTCTCTGCCAATGGCTGACGATCTGAGTTAAATAACGTAAACTGTGTGATTCCAGATGGTAACTGCGACTTCGGAATTATAGTCGTTATTGCTTGTTGCGCTTTTATTTTTGCAGCATATTTAATCACGCCATTAACCTGCCCAATTAAAAAAAGTTCCTCACCATTAACTAATGATGGAGAGATCGCAATCTTAATGAGTAAATTCGTAGTATCCAAATTATTAACTGCAAGTACATACCCCTCAATTTTTACAGTTGGCAATGGTATTTTCCTGAAACCTCCTCCCTCTTCAATCATTGCTGTATAAATTTCGCCAACTGCAGGTGTAAAAGCAAATATGCCCATTCCGAGATGGCTCGACTCAAAACTGGTAATCTTTTCGCCAGCCTTATTTACAATATTTCCGCTTATATTTTTCCCTAATCCATTTACATCAAGATATTTAAAAGCCACTTTAGAGCGAATTTCGCTAACCAAATTCCCGCTTTCCGGAAAGAAAGAAAGTTGCGCTAAAGTATTTCCATTTTTAGGAGCTTTCAAACTAATAACATCTACAAATGAGTTTACAATAGGCATAGTTCTCTTAAAAAAGAATGCCTTATCAAAATTCTGCATCCAAGGTGTGTAAGCATGAAGCATGTATTTCCCCTTTGTTGTAGAAAAAGGAAGCGCGATCATTCCCGCTCCTAACCCAAAAACAAGGGGTATTTTCTTACTAAAAACAACAGAATCCCGCTCATTAATTAAACTCAAATGCAACGAACTACTTAGGTTAGTGGGTAAATTATTTGAAGCTGTGATCACATAGGCCTTATACCAAATGGTATCTCCAGCAGCATAATACTGCTTGTCGAAGTGAAGATGAACTTTTTCTTGTGGCCGCTCTGTTGTAAATTGATTAACTAAACCCACTAGGTTTGAAACTGGGTCTTGTGCTTTAACCAGCGATGAGAAGGCTAATGAGATGATGAGTATAATTCGGCTATAGATACTTAATTTCATCTCATAAATTTAGAAAAAATATTACCTATTCAAAATTGAAAAGGAATTATCACAAACCGAGCGCCATTTTTAACTTTACATACCCTGTTTTACTTACTGGCAGCCAAATACCAGACTTTAGCAGCACAACATAGCTATCCTTTTCTTTGAGCTCTATTTTCGTTACTTGAGCCATATTAATGATGTAAGATCGATGAATTCGAATAAATTGTAGAGGATCTAAAGTTTGCTCGAAAAAGCTCATCGTTTTATTCTTATGAAACATCCCTTCTGTGGTGCTCAATTTCACATAATCATCATCTGATTCGAGATAATTTAATTCGTTTACAGGAATTATTTTAATTACCCCAGCAGTTTTAACCACAATTCTATTGTTTTGAACTGGCGATAAAGAGGCAGTTTCCAATAATGGGGAACTTGTTTCTTCCTTTGCTAATTTCGAAGGCAACTTTTGCATGGCCAGGTCAAAGCGAGACTTCTCTATGGGTTTTAATAGATAATCTACGGCATTCACTTCAAAAGCCTTAATCGCATATTCATCAAAAGCAGTGGTAAAAATTACCGCAGGATGCTTCTCTACCAATTCCAACATTTCAAAGCCGCTAATTTTTGGCATTTGAATATCTAAAAAAACAAAATCAGGTTGATGCAAAGCGATTGCTTTTAATCCCTCAAAACCGTCGCAACACTCGGCCACGATTTCTATATTTGGATAATCTTTGAGATAATATTTAACTACATCCCTAGCCAGCGCTTCATCGTCAATTAGTATCGTTCTTATCATCTTTCTGCGGAATTTTAAGGGTAGTAATATATAAATTATTGTTTTGTGTTTCAGTTTGCAGAAGGTTACTATCGGCAAACAACAAGTATAATCTTCGGCGAATGGCTGAAAGTCCAAAACCAGTGCCCTCACTCGATTTCATTTCTGGATCGTAAGGATTTGCCACACAAATTACCAATGCATTGTTTTCTAACTTCACCCTAACGGTAATTGTGATGGCAGCAGAGGTATTATATAAACCAAATTTGATCGCATTCTCTACAATGGGCTGCAATAAAGTGCCTGGCAAACATAAACTTAAGGTTTCCTCTTCAATTCTAACATCGATGGTTAAACGGTGACTAAATCTTACTTTTTCGATGTCTAAATACAGTTGTATATACTCCATCTCTTCTGCTACATTTACCCAAACTTCGTCGTCGCGTTTTAACGTCCCTCTTAAAAATGAAGCTAGCTTTGTAATCATCGTTCCAGCCTCAGTAGGGTTTACAATGGTGAGTGCATATACGGAATTTAAGCTATTGAACAAAAAATGAGGCTGTAACTGATGCCTTAATTTATTTAATTCTGCTTCTTTGGCCAAGTTTTGCGTAGCTAACAAACGCCCTTGCATTTCCGATTGCTCTTCTAACCTGTACCACAATACGTTTGTTAAAGCACACCAAATAAGACACAAAAAAATAACAATTGCTCTAAAAGGTAAAGTGGTATCTAAAAAGGTTTGGTAAACCTTAGAATCAGTAAAAAGAAAATTTAATCCAAAATTAGTTAGAAAAACAACCACAACAGTTAACACAGCCGTAAGTAGCAATAGAGAGAACATTCTTTCGTTTTTAGGATGATAATAGCCTAGCATATTGCTAAGTATAATACAGGCAATAGCCAATACCCCATTACTAATAAGGCTATCCGTTAAGGCAATTTGCCAGTTAAAATCTGCAACATCGTAAATTAAGTAGGCATAAATAACCATCCAGCAGACCAACATACCACTGGATACTAATTTAATTTGCCTTACAGATAATGGAGTTGTAGTCAAAACTTAATAATTTCTAATGTCTACTCCACCAAATAATACAATTCCCCTTATAATTACCAATTTATGTTTTCCGTCGGTTACAGGCTGAATACTCCTTTTATCGTCTAAACCTCCAAATATGGCTGTTACTTCCGACTTCACTTCCCATCCTGGGGGAATGATAATTTTAGCACCACCAAATATGGCTGTTACATCAATTATAATTTCGCCTTCAAAATCGGCTTGAGTTAAATTCAAATCACATCCTCCAAAAACTGCTGTAATTTCTCCGCCTTTAAAATTTTTCGAATAAATGATTTGATGACTTCCACCAAAAACATTCACCGAGTCTAAATAGTCGTTGTTACTCGCTTTTTTTTGTGCTGTTGAAGATGTTGTAGTGTCATCAGCTTCTGTAAAAGGCGTTAATGGGTCTTCTTGTGCAAATTTTCTCCATTTTGCCTTATGACTATAACTATCTTTCGGTTTAAAAATTAAATATAATCCAAGCGCAACTAGCCCTATAGGTAATAATACATGCGTTGCATTAAGATTGGGAATTGCATTATTTAAGGTAAAAATAATACCTATTAGTGTGATGATGAACCAACCGCTATTTCTAAAGTTATGCTTAGCTCCTACAAATAATCCGATTGCGATTAAAAAGGTATGCCATTTAAATAGCCAATTCGGCATATCTAATCCTACATTGTCGAGTAATAAGAGTCCACCTATCGCTACAATAAACAAACCTGCCCAAACCTTGCCTTTTTGATTTCCCATCCCATCATTATTATCCTTATTAAAATTTTTCATGTCCCTTTTATTTTATTATTCAAATATATCACTAACTTAAACCATAGCGAATGGCTTATTGCCATATAGGAGCAAATTATCGGTAAAAAGCATTAATTAATCGGTAAAATTATTTGTTAATTTGTATTTCTTGCTTTAACGAATCAAATATGAAGAATTTTTTTATTCTAATCGCATTGTTTATGCCAAGTTTAGCTGTCGCACAAGACATTACTCAGCATTACAAAATTTACGGTGTGAAGAATGGCAAAATTACTACCATCGACGCTATAATTAACCATTTAAATTCAGCAAACGTGTTGTTTTTTGGTGAAGAACATAATGACTCGATTGGCCATTACCTAGAAACCGAGCTATTTAAAAAAATGGCAATCAC
>JACMOW010000147.1 GCA_014377775.1 Pedobacter sp.
AAAACCTACATCTGCTGATGAATCATCTTCTTGCATGTGTCGTCTAGAAGCTGGGTTTAACCATTGCGCCTGATCATTCCATGAACCGCCCTTAAAAACTCTCGACTTATCATTTACCAAAGTGGTAACGCCGTATAGTGGACTTTGCTCATCACGAAAACCACGTTGATCGGCAGTATAAGGTTCTGTCCCAGCTGTTTTATTGGCTTGTAGTTCTTCCCAAGTTTGTTTTTTTCCAGAGTTAGCCTGAACCATTGTGGCTTTACCGTATTTATCGGCCTTTAATGTGCCCGTTTTAGGGTCTCTATCCTTATTTTCAAATCGATTACCTCTAAAAGGATTTAAAGCATCCGCTTGTTCAAAAGTAGCAGCGCGATATACATCGGCAACCCACTCGTTTACATTGCCTGCCATATTATATAAACCAAAATCGTTTGGCAAATAACTGGTTACATTTTCGGTAAATGCAGCTTTATCGTTCAATGAACCTCCTACACCCATAAAATCGCCTTTGCTTCGTTTAAAGTTGGCTAAAATTTCTCCTCTAGTTTTCTTTTTAGCGGAAGTAATGCCTAGGCCGTTCCAAGGATAAATTTTCTTACTATCAATGTTTTGATCTCTCGTATTTCCAATTAATCCCATAGCAGCATATTCCCATTCAGCCTCAGTTGGTAATCGATAGGGCTGTAAAATTACGCCATCTTCTAAACGCACATTTCTTGTGGCTGTAGGTGCTCCTCTTCTGCCAGTAGTAGCCGCACCTGAGGTAGGTGTTGCAGCTGGATTTAAATCTGCCATGGCTTTTGTGCCTTTATCATCGTATTGGCCATTTAAGTATAAATCGGTATTAAAAGGTTTATCTTGCTTAACAATAGGAGTTGCTGGAGCACCGCGTCTTCCAGTTGCTGTTCCATTCACCGCCGCAAAAGAATTCATGTAGCCTTTTTCTCTTAACAACTTCTCGTTTACCATATCTGTTCTCCACGCACAATACCTTTCGGCCTGTTTTGCACTTACGCCAACAACTGGATAGTCTTTATAGGCTGGATGTCTAAGGTAATTATTTACAAAAGGCTCATTAAAAGATAAAGGACTTCTCCATACTAAAGTATCAGGAAGCTCTTCGTAATAATATTGCGCATCTGTTGGATAGGTTCTTTTGATCCAATTTAAGTATTCTAACCAGTTGGTGTTAGATACTTCGGTTTCGTCCATGTAGAACGAACTGATTGTTACTTCTCTTTTATAGTTATATGTGCTTAAGTCTTGTCCTGGAATATCTACTGCGCTTCCGCCCATGATAAACTCACCACCCTCTATTTCCATCAGACCTTGGCCAACACCACGTTTAAATTTACTAGCCACTTCAAAGCCACCGTTATCTCTATTATTATAGGCGTAGCCAGTTTTATTAGAGGTATTTGCACCATTCTTTTTGCTTTTGCAAGAAGTAAGTAAAGCTAAGGCAAGTAAAAAAGTTAAGGAGTAGTAAAATATTTGTTTCATCAGTATTGTTTATTTTCTTTGAAGCAATTAGAGTCTGTAATTCAATAAAGTTAAAATTACATAAAAAAGCAATATCTGCCAAAAAATAATTTTGATTTGGGCATTAAGTGCAGTAAAATGTACTTGTAACGATAATTGTGCAATTTTATTGTGTTTATGCTTGGCTATAATAAATGAATATTATTTTTGTATATTTATACTTAAATGTAAGTTTAATACTTTGAAATTAGTAAACACTATGTTAACTTGCGTTTCCATTCTCATTCTCTCGTAAATGAATTTAAAGTACTTTAGCACAACAGCAATATGCATACTCTCTTTGGTTATATTCTGTGGCAATACGCTACAGGCGCAGGTTGTACAGCCTGGTACGCAAACCAACGGAAGTCAATCTAACAATGTGTCTACCGCCGTACCCTTCTTATTAATTATCCCTGATGCAAGAGCTGGAAGTATGGGTGATGCAGGAGTGGCAGTTCAGCCTGATGCCAATGCCATGTCAATAAATCCTTCGAAATTGGCTTTTTTAGATCGTCCTTATGGCTTTTCGGCTTCCTATAGTCCGTGGTTAAAAAGTTTGGTTCCCGATATTAATTTGGCCTACATTAGTGGGTTTTACAAATTGAATGATTATAGCGTAATTGGAAGTTCGTTAAGATATTTTTCATTGGGTCAAATTCAATTAACAGACGAAGGACAGCAAGATTTAGGGGTTTATAGTCCCAATGAATTTGCATTTGACGTTACCTATTCGCGGCGATTTGGAGAGGAATTCTCTTTAGGAACAACGTTGAGGTATATTTACTCAAATCTAACATCAGGCCAATTTTCTGCTGGTCAACAAACTAAACCAGGTACTGGTTTTGGGGTTGATGTATCTGGATATTATAGAAAGCCGACTGTTTTATTTAACAAGGATGCTATTTTTTCAATGGGTGCAAATTTTTCAAATATTGGTGCTAAAGTTGGCTATGTTGATGGGGGAAGTAAATATTTTTTACCTACTAATCTTAAATTAGGTGCTGCATCAACTTTTATTATTGATGATTATAACCAATTTACTTTTGCTTTAGATTTTAATAAATTACTAGTGCCCACTCAACCGATTCGCGATTCGAACGGGAAGATTACGTCTGGAAAAGATCCAGACCGCTCTGTTCCGGCAGGTATTTTTGGTTCATTTAGCGATGCACCTGGCGGATTTAGCGAAGAACTTAAAGAGGTGAGCATAGCCGCGGGGATGGAATATTGGTATAATCAACAATTTGCACTTAGAGCGGGTTACTTTTACGAAGCTCCTGAAAAGGGCGATAGACGCTACTTTACTGTAGGCGCAGGTTTGAAGTATAATATTTTTAACATCGATTTTGCGTATTTATTGGCAAATCCACAAAAAAGCCCATTGGCCAATACATTAAGATTTAGCTTGCTCTTCAATTTTGGCAACACTAAATAATGAGGATCAAGGTTGGTTTTGGCTTCGATGTTCATCAATTAAAAGATAATCATCCATTTATTGTTGGCGGTGTAAATTTAGAACACCAAAAAGGAGCTTACGGTCATTCAGACGCAGATGTGTTACTACATGCCATTTGTGATGCTTTGCTAGGCGCCGCCAATTTAAGAGATATTGGTTTTCACTTTAAAAATACCGATCCCCAATGGAAAGGGATCAGTAGTATAATTTTACTTAAGGAAACCATGAGATTGATTAGAGAGAAAGGGTGGGAAATAAACAATATTGATGCGATGTTATGCTTAGAGGCGCCAAAAATTAATCCTCATATTCCGAAAATGCAGCAAAATATCGCCGAAGCTATTGCGATTTCAATCGACGATATTTCTATTAAGGCGACTACCAATGAACAAATGGGCTTTATTGGTCGAGAAGAAGGTGTGGTGGCGTATGCGGTTTGTTTAATCCAAAAAGGTTAGTCTTCCAAATAGCCAAACTTACCTTCATTATAATCTGCAATGGCTTGTTTTATTTCTTCAGGAGTATTCATCAAGAAAGGACCATATTGTGTTATGGGCTCGTTAATGGGTTCACCACTTAATATTAGAACTACGCTGTTCGCCAAGCCTTCAATTTCAATCACCTCTCCTTCATTTTTAAAGTGTACCATTTGATCTACTTTTGCTATCGCTGAATCATTAACTTTTATTTCGCCTTCGATAATCACAAAAGCGGTGTTGTAATGTGCCGGAAAATTAAAACTCACTTTACCACCTTTAGTCAGCCGTGCATTATACATTTCAATTGGGGTGAAGGTGCTAGCACTTCCTTTTTCACGGTTAAAATGGCCAGCTATTACTTCAATGATTCCTGCATCATCTGGCAACTCTACTTTTGCCAGCTCACTTTGTTTAAGTGCCTGATATTTTGGCGTACTCATTTTATCTTTAGCTGGTAAATTTACCCAAAGCTGCACCATTTGAAAAGGGCCACCTTTTTTGCTAAATGCTTTTTCATGATACTCTTTATGCAGAATTCCGCTTGCTGCGGTCATCCATTGTACATCGCCGGGGTAAATTATCCCACTATTTCCTGCACTATCGTGATGCGCAACTGCGCCATGATAAGCTAAAGTTACGGTTTCAAATCCGCGATGTGGGTGAACGCCAACACCCCGAGGCTCATTTCGTGCTGAAAACTCTATTTTTGCATTATAATCGAGCAAAAAAAAAGGGCTCATATTTAATTTAAATCCGCTAGGAAAAAAATTATGCACCCTAAAACCATCGCCAACCATGTGTGGTGGGGGTGGGTTAAGGATAGCTAAAACAGGTTTACTCGTCATCAAACTCCTTTTACAAACTGTAATTCACCTAAAATCCTAACCTCTTCACTTACCATTACACCACCAGTTTCTAGGGCTGCATTCCAGGTTAAACCAAATTCTGAACGGTTAATTTTTGCGCTTAAAGTAAATCCAGCTTTTATATTTCCCCACGGATCGGTAGCAATACCACCAAATTCGGCAATTAATTTAACTTGCTTTGTTGTTTCTTTAATGGTTAAATCGCCATTTATGATGTAATCACCTCCATCTTTTTGCATTGACGTAGATTTGAAATCTAATGTTGGAAATTTTTCTGCGTCAAAGAAATCGCCACTTTTTAAATGGTTATCTCGATCGGTATTTCCAGTATCCAAACTGCTAATATTACCACTGAAAGAAATTGTGGCATCAGTAAATTCATCGTCTACTGAAGTAAGCGCCGCCGAGAAAGATTTTAAACTCCCAGTTACCGTAGTAATCATTAAATGTTTTACTTTAAATTGTAGCTCGCTGTGAGTTGGATCTAGTGCCCATGTAGTTGTTGTCATAATTATGTTTTTAGGTTATCTTAAATTTTATTATACAAAGATAGAGCAGGTAGTTTTACTGCACATTGATGTAAGATAAGAAAACGATAAAAGTTTAAATGTTAATTTCTTTGCTTTATTCTTTGTTGCTCTTCCGTTTTTTCTTTTTCTCTATTTCCTTTGAGCTTTCCGTTGCCAAAACTATAATTTAGTGAAAGATACAAGCCCCTGCTTTCCCATTTTCGTAAGCTAGATTGATTAATTTCACCTAGTTCAATGTTTTGCTGCCAACGTTGGGAGTTCAGAATATCCCGCATAGCTAAATTAATGGTTAATTTATTATCTAGGAATTGTTTTTTAACTGCTGCATCAATACTATAAATCGGTTTGGTGGAATAAATAGATGAGCGGCTAGCATAATTATACCATGAACTTAAACTTCCTTTTAGTGTTTTGGTTAAACTAAAAGTGTTGCTGATATAGCCATTAAAACCGAAGCCTCCATTGTTTATTTTAGTAAGCCCGTTATATTTACTTAAATCCGCTTTATAAAATTGATAATAGGGTTCTACAGAGCCGTAAATATTCCAAAATTTGTCAATCTTAAATGGAGTGCTAATATTTAGGTTAATGAAGCTTCGGTTCCCAGCATTTACGGGTAACACTAAAGTTTGATCTTTAACCTGCGTACTTATAAACTCAATAAGTGCATTGGTTTGATTAAAGTTAAGTTTGAATTGTGTTTGTCCATTTAAAACATAATTTAATTCTAGTGTT
>JACMOW010000148.1 GCA_014377775.1 Pedobacter sp.
TCATGAAATGCATCAATGTAAATAACGTTTATATGTTTTGATTGAAGATAACTTTCATAAAATTTCATGCTGGCTCTGTGAAAAGCAATTTTCTGCTTGTGAAAATTATATTGATTAAAGAATAATTCTTCTTCCACAAGATAAATAGTATCCGCAATAATGTTGTCCTCAAATAATTGATGGGGAAAAACGATACCTATCTTACTCATACTTTATTCCGATTTATTCTGCATTTATCACTACAATATTTTACATCCTCCCAAACTTTCTCCCATTTTTTTCGCCAAGTAAAAGGTCGGTTGCATACGATACAAATCTTGGTTGGCAAATCTCTTTTTTTCTGCTGATGCATTACTTTAAATTGGGTAGTTGATCAGTAATTGTTTTTCTACTTTCTTCCAATAGGAGAAAAAAGAAGGGTAATAGCCACTAATTTCGGTTATGATCCAATCTCTAGATTCTGCTATTCCAGCATAGCTGATGTTAAGTGGATGCTCTTTGTAATATACAGGGGCAAGATGGTGCGAATTGAAAAGTGAGGTAAATGAACCCACGTAAATCTTTAATTCAGGGATGTTTTTGGCTAAAGCCAGCATAAAATCGATACACTTTTTGCTTACTGGATGCGCAGTAAAAAAATCAGGTTCTAACAGTAAAATTCGATTACCTATTTTACCCTTATGCCATAGTGGGTCGAGGTTGTAGTAATTGTAAATAAAAGTAGGCAAATTCGAATCAAGGTGAAAAGATTCGCTAATTGGCAAATCGGTTTTGGCAAAAAATTTCTGAGTAGTTAACAATTGCTTTGGTGTTTCGAGATTTGCTATTTCTTCGTATGAAAGGTCTAGAAAAGTGTTTTGCTGATTTGTGTGTGTATATTTGTTTATGTTTTCTTGATTGGTGTAATATTTTTTGTTGCTGTTTGCCCCTGCAACCCATTGCCAGCTAAGGGTATTGCTAGCCCAATCGCCATCCAATAAATAGTAATACATCCATTGTGCAGGATGTTGCCAGTATGATTTGGCAAAGTTACAAACCAATGAAGCTGTATACATTCGGCAGTGGTTATGCATGTAACCGGTGTCATAAAGTTGCTGAATAGCAATATCAATACCCGTTATTCCTGTCGAAGCATTTAATATTTGTGAGGGAATTTCTCGATTCGAAACAGGATACTGTGGTTGTTTTATATCCTGACTTAAATCTTTTTCTTGCGCCACTCTTTGGAAATAATCACGCCAACAGAGTTCCTTTACAAAAGATTCAATTTCTTTGATTTTATATCCCCTAGCTAATATATGTTTTAGTACTTGTTTAGTACTAATTACGCCTCTAGAAATATAAGGCGATAAGTAGGTAACTGCTCCATCTACATAATTTCTGGTTTTTCCATACGCTAGAGGATCAATTTCAGCTATTTTTTGAAGTATGGTTTTATAGTCGGTTGCAAATTGAAGTTCCATCTAGCGTTTGCTTATTTTGTTCATTGAAATGCTGGTTTGCCTGCTGCATTTGAAGCGATCAATATCTGAACTTCTTTTTAGGGCATGTTTCTGGCTAACGCCACTGTGCACTCGCTTTCTCCATAAATTAAAACTGCTGCGTTTTAATTCTTTGCGCATCAGTGCAACTACATTGTTTTCAGCAAGGCCGAATTGCATTTTTATGGCTTCAAAAGGCGTTCTGTCTTCCCAAGCCATTTCAATTATTCTATCTATATCTTTTAGCTCCATGGTTTAGATATTAAATTTGTTGATATTTTAGGACTTCTTTACTCTAAACGAAAAATATTTCTGCGAAAAGTAACTAAAAACAGCCAAAACAATCGTGATGAGTGCTTTTGCAATAGTAGGGAAAAATTGAAATCCCTCTACTAATATTTTCATCAAGGCATAATTAAGTAAAATGTTGGTGCCATAAACAGTTGCATATCTAAATAATTGTATTCTACCTACCAAATTTGATTGTGTAAAGACCAAATATTTATTGAGCATGAAACCCACAATAAAGGTAAGTAATGATTCTAAAAATAGCGCTGCAATTGGGGCTGTAATTAAATATTCGCCAACTTTAACATCTTGTTGATCTAGAACGTAATTAAATATTAAAAAATAACTAATAATACCTGTCGAAACTGTAATCCCACCCGAAGCCAAGTAACGGAACGTGTGTAAACTAAACCATTTTTGAAATGGAGGATAGAAAAAGTCGATAATTTTTAATGCAAATTTTCTCATCCTTAATTTGTGGTTAACTGATTATTAATCATTCTATTATTGTATTGTTGGATGAAGGCTTTTAGATAGTTCTCCATGTTTTTTTGCACCTCATTTTCCTTTCCAATAACATTGTTTTTCGTTAAGCGATCTATTTTTAAGTTATATAAAGCTGTTGATTTTTGTCCGTCATTTTGCAACAAATAATCACCCTGATAAAAACTAAAACTACCCTCGTTATTGTTCACTACAAAGTTGTTATTTTTAAGGTTAAAAGCATCAAAACCAAAGGCAAAATAGGGCTTATCGTAATTTAAATAACTTAATACTGTAGGCATAATATCAGTTTGCTGTATCAGCTTATCTGTTTTACCTTTCAATTCGCCGCCTGGATAGTAAAATAAAATAGGAATAGAAAAATAACCCGGTAAAGTTTGATATTCTGGTAAATAGGAAACCGTTGCATGATCTGCACAAATTACAAATAATGTGTTTTTGTACCAGGGCATTTTCGCTGCAGTGGCGAAAAATTTACGAAGTGCTAAATCGGTGTACCCAATTGGTTCTTGTACGGGTAGTGGTCCTTTTGGAAACTTGCCAACATATTTTTCAGGTACTTCAAAGGGGTGATGTGAGGAAACCGAAAAAAATGCAGAGAAAAAAGGTTGCTTAAAAGTATTGATGGTTTTGGCCATGTATTGCATAAAAGGCTCGTCCCATATTCCCCATATCCCATCAAAATCTTCATCATTGGCATATTCTGTTTTCCCAAAATAGTGTTTTATTCCCGCTAAGTTGGTATAGGCCGAAAATCCCATTGAGCCGTTTGGTGCGCCGTGAAAAAAGGCTGTTTCGTATCCCTTGTCACTTAATAGTTTAGCGATGCTTGTGGTTTTATTTCCCGAATAACTCGACAATACAAATGGTTCTCTGATAGAAGGAATACCCGAAATGATAGAAGGCAAAGCATCAATAGATTTTCGCCCGTTGGCATATGTACGTGAAGAAGTAAAGCTTTGACCAACTAGACTGTCTAAAAAGGGAGTGTAGCCCTTATATTTTCCGCCCAACAGGTCTTTGTTTAATGCACCTATGTGTTCCTTGCCTAAACTTTCGATGATAAGGAAAACAACATTCAGCGACTTAAAAGGGACTTTGTTCTCAGGTTGATGAATTGGATTATAAAGCGAATCCAACATTTTTGTATCGTAGTAGTGAACGGGCTTTAAAACGGCTCGCTTTAACGTTTTCATGATCGTAAAAGGTGTGTTTAACACCAATCCCATATCGCTGGGCTGTTTTACAAAATCGCCAGCATTGCTCATGGTAATGGGGCGGGTACTATGTCGCCACCCACCTCGCATACCAATTACACACAAACCTGCAATTAATGCTAGAAGCAACGTATGTGTGAGGTAAATTTTCCAACTAAATTTAGGTGCTTTTTTTATATCAATGAGTGCATAAACTTTTATAAATACATACATCAAAACTATAAATAGCATAAGCAAATACCAATAATCAGCTGAAAAGTCGATAAATAATTTTAATTTATTTTGCTCGTTGCTAAATTGCGAAAAAACGCTTGCAGTGGTGTGTTTTAAAGTGTATTTGTAATATACGAAATCGACAAAATTAGCCAAAAAACCAAGGCTATTTGTGATGATAAAAAGCCATTTACAAAAGGCCTGATAGCTTTTATTGTACCTAAATGCAAATGGAATGGTTTGTAAAACAATGTAAAGGGAATTTAGATAAAGTATAGCTACGAGATCGAAACGGATACCGCCATAAAAAATATAAGCTAAATCTGCAAAGTTTAAATGGTTAAAAAAGGATTGATTAGCGAAGTAAAACCCTAATCGGCTAAAAGAATATAAAACCAATAACAGTACAAATCTGTACAGTAATGCTACATATATGGGTTGTTCTTTCTGAATGATTATTCGTCTCATTTCTTTAAAAGGTTGCAATTTAGGGAAAATATGTAAGATGTTTAGCGAATAGGTTTTGGAGATAAGTATTTTGGAGAGGTAGTTAAAAAGCAGTTCATCTAATTTTTAATTTGGAAAAAAATATTTTCAATTTTTCATCTTAATTTCATGTTAAGCAACGATTTTTGATTAAGTAAAAACAATATTATTAATCATTAAATTTATACGATTATGAAAAAGACAGTATTATTAGCAGCGGCACTTTTATGTTCGGCTGCCACTTTTGCACAAAATGCACAAGGTGTAGGTGTAAGCACTACAGCTAAAACAACAACTGAAATAAAACGGGATAAGGGTTTAATTATTAGTGAAAAAGCATCTATAAAAGCGGAAGTTAAAATAGATAAAGAAGCGGCTAAGGCGCAAAGAGAAGCGCATAAAGCAGAAATGACGGCAAAAAGAGCAGCCGTAAAAGCAAAAGTTGCAGATCACAAAGCCGAAGTTGTAGTTAGAAAAGAAGCTATGAAAGCAAAAGTAGCAGCACATAAAGCCGAGATAAAAGTAAAACCTCATGTGGCAGGTGCTGGAGCAAAGATCGATCCCCCTAAAATACGTGCGAAAGCAAATGCAGGTATAAAAGTTGGAGGATAATTTTTTTATAAATACCGATTATACTTACTTAAAAGGCTATATATAATTTCCTAAGTTTGTCCCTAACCAGGGGCAAACTTTATGCGTTACCATGAATAATTATAAAACATACTGTTTAATCGTATTTTTTTTAGGGTTTATATCTTTGGCAAGTAGCAATGAAGGCTTTACGGCAAAAGTAGAAATGGAATATACTGTTCAGGATACGTTACTAAAAAAACGGCCCAGAAATGTTGAAACCGATAACACAAATAAAGAGCAGCAGCCCAAAACGGACAAACGTGGAATAATAGGCATCATTAAATCTGTACCAAGAGCAAGGAGACAGGCCAAACCTAATATAGTAAAACCTAAAATTGATATAATTAAGTCTGTTAAACCCATAATTAAACCTAAAATTAGCGTGCCTGTAAGAGTGAAAGTAAAAATTTAAACTATATATAAGAATTCTTCTTTATGATAAAAATATTATTGCTCCTAATTCCTTTTACGATAGTTGCAACCCAAATAAGTTTAGCACAAACCAATCAAAAGGGAACAGATACAGTTCCAGAAGTAAAGAAAAAGACGACCCTAACGCTAGCCGCTATTTATAACACTAATGCTGATTATTATGGGCAAACAGCGGATAAAAAGCTACCCTATGTTTTAGCTAATGCAACTTTAAGCTTCCCCTTTAAACTTAGTTTTTCTATAAGCTCATACAAGCTATTAGACTCTACCAAAGGTGTAACAGCTACTATTTTGGGTTTAGGCTATGACTTTAGTTTAGCTAAAAATTTGAATGCTGGTTTAAACTATAGCCATACTTTTAATGCTACTAATTCTCCATTACTACAGGCAGCAAATACCGATAATGCAAGTGCAAACATCAATTATAAATATTGGCTTACTACGGGGTTAACGTTGGATTTTGCTTTTGGTGATGAGCAAGATAATTTTTTAACTTTTAGTAGCAGTAAGGAAATTGATTTAGGTAGCTTTACGGATAAAGACGTCATCAGTTTAGAACCAAGGATTGAAATTGTTGGCGGCACACAGCATTTTTATCAAAGTTACACGACTACACAAAGAGAAAGAGGAAGAATATTAGGAGGCATATTCCAAAAACCTAAGGTAACTACAGCAACCACTACCGTTGCCACTACAAAATTTAATCTTTTATCTTATAATTTTAGCTTGCCTTTATCCTATAACAGAAGTAACTATATGATAGAAGCTACTTACAAACTCTCCATATTAGGCAAAAAGGTAGAAACAGTTTCTAGAACTCCAAATTCTTTCTTTAATTTAGGTTTTTATTACCAATTTTAAATCGCTTCAATTGAAAGTGCTTATTGTAGAAGATGAAAGAACCTTAGCTTTAGAAATTGAAGCTTTTTTGAAAAAGGAATCCTATATATGCGATTTTGCTAGAAATGCGAACGAGGCCTTGCAAAAAGTTGGCATTAATGAGTATGATTTTGTTTTATTAGATTTAGGTTTACCAGATCAAGACGGATTATTGGTTTTGAAAGAAGCTAAAAAATTAAATCCCGATACTGCTTATATTATCTTAACTGCACGAGGTAAGCTCGAAGATCGAATCAAAGGTTTAGATTTAGGAGCTGATGATTATTTGCCCAAGCCATTTTCATTGTTAGAGCTTCAATCCCGTATGCAAGCTATATCTCGTCGTAAATTCGGTTTTAATGTAGAGTTAATCCCCTTAGGCGAATTTAAATTAGATTTACAAAAAAGATTGGTATGGTGCCAACAAAATGAGATAGCACTATCAAGAAAAGAATTTGATTTGCTTAGCTATTTAGTGTTGCACAAGAATAGACCTTTAACTCGGATGCAACTTAGCGAACACATTTGGGGTAATTTTGCTGATGATGATTTCGATTCGAACTATATTGATGCGCACATTAAAAATATTCGTAAAAAGTTAGGGGCATTTGCAGAAACAGATTGGCTAGAAACAATGAGGGGAATTGGTTACAAAATAAGAATATAGGCGTGAAATTACTTACCAAGCTTACTTTTTTTATTACCTTATCGAAACTGGCTATAGTTGCCTTGTTTGTATTGCTACTGCCCTATTTGGTAGAGCGTATAGCATCAGAATATACCAATTATTATTTAAGGCAGCAAAAGCAAAAGGTACTACAGATAACAAAGCTTAAGGGTATAGATTTTTATTTGCAGGGCGATGAAAGTTACGGTAGTTATACCATGCTTAAAGAAGAATATATTGCATTAGAGCCATCCTATTACCCTTTTAAAAAGGACACAATAGAAACGGCAAGGCGTATAGTGGAACAAGATACTTTAAGCTATCGTATATTAAAACATAATTTTAAAGCGAAGAACAAAAAATATTTGCTCGAAATAGGCAAATCTACAAGCAGTATTAATCAATACAACCACCCATTACAACGTATTGCCCTATTTGTTTTAATCGGATTAATCGCGCTTACCATTGTTGTAGATTTAGTGTTTACCCGCATTTTTTTAAAGCCATTAGGATTAATTATTAAAGATAAACTCATTGATCAAAAATTTCCTTTTTCTAAACAACTAGTGCCCATAAAAACCAGTACTTACGATTTTAAATACCTCGATTCTGTAATTAGCAATTTAATGCTTCAAATTAATGTGGCTTTTGAGAAAGAACGAGAATTTACTGCAAATGCATCACACGAATTGCTTACCCCCATTAGTATTTTGCAAACTAAAATAGAAAACATGATGATTGAGGTTGGCCTTGCCGAAAAAAATCATCATCAACTAGCAGAAATGATGCGCACGGTAAATAGATTAAAAAAAATTGTGAATTCATTAATGCTTATCTCCCGTATCGAGAACAAACAATTTGACAAAAAAGATGAGGTCTTATTAAATAATCTGATAGCAGAAGTAATGGAAGAACTAGCACATCGCTTAACCGATAATTCATTAAAATTTACCATCCAACTAACACATCAAGTTTGCTTAAAAAACCTTAATCACGATCTTCTTTTTCAACTTTTTTATAACCTAATTAACAATGCCATCCGGTATAATAAACCAAAAGGTGAAATTTTGATTAGCGATGCTATCAGTAAGGGGTATTATACCATATCGGTGAAAGATACAGGTTACGGAATTTCCCAAAAAGATTTGCCGCTTATATTCAATCGATTTAAGCGGATAAATAAGGTAGAAACAGCAGGTTATGGCTTAGGGTTAGCCATTGTAAAAAGCATAGCCGATTATCATCATTTAAAACTAACCGTTAACTCTGAAGAAAATATAGGCACAACGTTTACTATAGTTTTTCCAAATATTTAAACTAATAGATTTCTCCAACTTACTTTTCCTTCTATGATGGTATGAAGGTGTTTAATTTCAACACGTTGTTGCTCCATGGTATCGCGGTGGCGGATGGTTACGGTGTCGTCTTCCAAGGTTTGATGATCAATCGTTAAGCAAAAAGGTGTTCCGATGGCATCCTGACGGCGATAACGTTTGCCAATAGCATCTTTTTCCTCATAAACACAGTTGAAGTCGAGCTTTAAGCTGTTCATAATTTCGCGGGCTTTTTCCGGTAATCCATCTTTTTTAGTTAACGGGAAAATAGCCACTTTAATTGGCGCTAAAGCAGGATGCAAGCGCAATAAAGTTCTACTATCCTGTTTATCAGCAGTGCTTAAATCTTCTTCTTCAAAAGCATTAATCATGGTTAACAAAAACATACGATCTAAGCCAATCGATGTTTCGATTACGTAGGGAACATAATTGCCATACGGTTTTCCATTCTCATCTAAGTCGTTATCGAAATATTGCATTTTTTTACCAGAAAACTCTTGGTGTTGTGTTAAATCGAAATCAGTCCTACTGTGAATTCCTTCTACTTCTTTAAATCCAAAAGGAAATTCAAATTCGATATCAGTAGCTGCATTGGCATAGTGCGCTAACTTCACGTGGTCGTGAAAACGATATTTATCGGCCGGAGTGCCTAATGCTTTGTGCCAATTTAAACGGGCTTCCTTCCAGTAGGCAAACCATTTTTTATCCTCGCCTGGGCGAACAAAAAATTGCATTTCCATTTGCTCAAACTCACGCATCCGCATGATAAATTGGCGTGCAATTACTTCATTTCTAAAAGCCTTTCCAATTTGTGCAATCCCGAAAGGAATTTTCATTCTTCCCGATTTTTGTACGTTTAAAAAGTTTACAAATATGCCTTGTGCAGTTTCTGGACGTAGATAAACCTCATCACTACCCTCGGCCATCGCGCCAAATTGAGTGCTAAACATGAGGTTAAACTGACGAACATCAGTCCAGTTTCGAGTGCCGCTTACTGGACAGGCAATTTCATGTTCTTCAATTAATACTTTTAAACGAGGAAGGTCTTCGGCTGTTAATGCCGCGTCCATATCAGCTTGTAAGTTTGCTGCTTTATCGGTTTTGCCATCTTTTTCGTATCTGGCAATTTTATCTTCTAATAACTGATCGGCACGATAACGTTTTTTAGAGTCTTTGTTATCGATCATCGGGTCGTTAAAACCATCAACGTGGCCACTCGCTTTCCAAACTTTTGAATGCATGAAAATGGCAGAGTCGATCCCTACAATGTTTTCATGCATCTGTACCATGGCTTTCCACCAATAGGTTTTGATGTTGTTTTTTAGTTCCGCACCAAGTTGCCCATAATCGTAAACAGCACTTAAGCCATCATATATTTCACTGCTTTGAAATACAAAACCATATTCCTTAGCGTGAGAGATCACATTTTTAAATTGCTCGTCGTTCGTTTTAGCCATAGTTTGGCAAAGGTAATACTTTATGTTGTAGATGTAAAATGGAAGAGGATTGATCTATTAACAATTTGATAATGTAACATTTCAAACTCAAAATGGAGTTAGTTTACGTTATAATTTTAACTTTGAACATGAAGAAAATCAATTTATGTATAGCACTAGTTCTTATTATTTGTTTGTCGTGTATTGCACCTACAAAAAAGTATTACCTATCTTTTAAGAGTAAAAAGGAATTAAATGATTTCTTAAATCGTAAAACAGCTGGCTTTCCATTGATCAGTGCGCATAGGGGAGGCCCAATGCCAGGCTTCCCAGAAAATGCGATCGAAACGTTTGAGAATGCCACTAGTTACCAGCCCGTTATTATCGAGTTTGATGTAGCTATAAGCAAGGATTCTACATTGGTAATTATGCACGATGATAAACTAGATAGAACCACTACCGGAACGGGAACTATTGGGAGCTATACGTACAATGAATTGAAGAAATTGAATCTTAAGGATAATGGTGGAAAAATAACCGAATTTAAAATCCCAACACTTGAAGAAGTTTTAGAGTGGGGTAAAAATAAGGTGCTTTTTACGATTGATGTTAAGCGCGGTGTGCCTTATTCGAAAATCATTGCAGAAGTACGTAAAACGAAGTCAGAAAATAACGCCATTATCATCACCTACAATGCCAATCAGGCTGCGGAAGTTCATCGATTGGCACCAGATTTAATGATCTCGGCCTCTGCCAGAAGCATTGCAGATGTTGAGCGTTTAAATCAAATGGGTGTTCCGAATGATAGAATTGTTGCCTTTGTTGGAACATCTGCTCCAGACGCTATGGTATATGAATATTTACACAGCAAGGGTATTACCTGCATTTTAGGTACAATGGGTAACTTAGATAGAAGTGCGGTGGCCAATCCAAACCAAAAATTTTATGCGCAATTGTTAGCGAATGGCGCAGATATTTTATCAACAGATGAACTAATTTTAGCAGGCACACAATTTGATCATTATAGGGAAAATAAAAAGCTTAAATTTGCTAACTTAATCGTTAAGTAAATTGAGTGTTAAAGTAAAAGAGTTATCTAAAAATTTCGGAGATCATAAGGCAGTTGATTCTATTAGTTTTGAAGCAAAGGCTGGAAGGATTTTAGGTTTTTTAGGTCCCAATGGCGCGGGCAAATCTACCACCATGCGCATGCTCACTGGTTATTTAAACCCAACATCAGGTAAGGTTGAAATGGATGGTAAATTAATTACCACAAAAGCCACTAATGTTAAAAA
>JACMOW010000149.1 GCA_014377775.1 Pedobacter sp.
TAAAGCTTTAAAAATGCTAGCATAAGCAATTAAGCTCGATGCAACACTTTTATCGCCCAATTTAGCCGAATTGTTAATTACATTGTCTGCATCATAAATAACTTTGTTGGCACTCGTCCAAAGGTTGTTTAAAATGGTGTTGGTACCATCAACCGTTGCACCGCCAGTACTCAATTGTAATTCGGGCAAATTACCTTGGTTAAGCAATAATATTTCGTTGGTAACAAAACCATTTGCCGTTACAGCATTGTAAATTATACCTAACCTGCCAGAGGCATAAACTCTTTGTAAGCCTACTGTAACACCGGTGAGGCCTCTGGGCGAACTTAATATATCTGCCTCGTTGGCACCACCTGGATTTTTGTATTCCTTTTTGCAACCCATAACAGTTAACAGGAATAAGCTAAATACAACTGTTGAAATTTTATATATGTAATTTTTCATTTTCTAATTTTTTAAATTAATTAAAATTTAACTTGTAAACCTAAAGTAAATGTGCGTGGTATTGGCACGGGTCCAAAATCTATGTTTCTTAATAAAGTAGATTGGCCGCCAGAGTTTAACTCAGGGTCGTAGCCTTTATAATTGTCCCAAGAGAACAGGTTACGTCCACTAAAATTAATCGTAAGGTCTTGTATAAATTTAAGTTTACCTACATTATAGCTTAAAGAAATCTCTCTTAATTTAACAAAAGATCCATCATCAATACGCCATTCTTCAACCGTTGTTGCGCTTGCAACATAACCTCTTGGGTAAAGCCCTAATTGTTCCTTTTCTGCTTCCTTACCGTTCCCTGTATTTTGGCGTGTACGCCAATCGGCATTCCAAACATTGCCACCTTGTACGGCATCTAACTGCACATGTAAATTAAATTTTTTGAAAGAAAAATCGTTTACAAAAGTTAAGGTATAATCTGGATTAGGGTCTCCAATTACTTTACGCAAGGTTGAGCCAGTTGGCAATCCATTAGCATCTCTTTGTATGGTAAAGCTTGTTCCGCTTTGTGTACCTCGTTCTATTTGTGGAATACCTGCTGCATTGGTTAGTAAACTTCCATCGGCATTACGAGCAAAGAATGTACCGTAAAAAACGCCTAATGGTTGTCCATCAATAATCGCAACTGGTGCGCCAGGATTGGTTGAAAGTAATCTCAAAGCACCTGTACCAACCGCTTTAACTCTGTTTCTATTGTATATTAAAGTAGTGTTCCAAGTAAAATCTTTAGCTTTTAAAGGTACTCCAGTTAGCATTAACTCTATACCTTTATTTTCTAGCGCGCCAAAATTATCTAGCAAACTTGCAAAACCATTTGTTGGCGCAATTACTACTGGCAATAATAAATCTCTAACTTTTTTGTTGTAGGCATTAAAAGTTAAGCCTAACCTGTTTTTAAAGAACGACATATCGGTACCAATCTCTAATTCGGTTTGTACCTCTGGCGTTACACCAGTATTGGCTAAAGTACCACTAGAAAGTAAGGTAACCCTACCAAGGTAAGAAAGCGCGCTGTATTCGTTAAAACGAGCATAAGGACTTATTCCAGTTAAATTACCCGATTCGCCAAAAGCTGCTCTTACTTTAAAAGAGTCGAACCATTTAGAAACGCCTAAGTTTTTCCAGTAAGCAGCCGATGAAGGCACATAACTGGTATTGGCTTTGAAATATTTCCTTACCCCCACATTGTCGCCAAACACGGTAGATTGATCTAACCTTATCGCGCCAGTTACAAAGAAATGATCTTTAAATTTAAAGTTTTGTTGTAAATAAGCACCGCTAATGGCAAATTCAGATCTCGAATCGTTATTTGGCAAGATTGTACTTGCACCATTAACTGATTGTACAAATGGCGCTAAACCTCGCCCATTTAATAACGAATATAGATCCTTTTGGTATTGGTAAGAACCTCCCAATTGCGTGGTAGTTAGCAAATTGTCGGTTATTTTAGTATCGTAAGTAAAGTTCAACTCGTTGTTAAACAGGGTTGATGTTGCATTTGCCGCACTTGCATAACCGTTTAAAGTTGGGTCTAGTGCAGGGCCGCCACCAAAAAATCCAGGGCTAGCGTTATAGTTATAAGGCGGAATAAATGTTGTACCGTTTTGTATGCTATTGTCTAAACCCATGGTATAATCAATGGTTAGGTTTTTAACCGGGTATAGTTTTACTCCTGTATTGGCAATAATGCGGTTGGTAAATTGTCTTTGTTTAATGTCTTCTATAACAGAAACTGGATTAACCCTGCCACGTTCGCCAACGGCTCTTAAATTACCCAAAGCATCTCTGGCAAAAATATCGTGGTAATTACCAATAATGGTTACCGAGTTCATTGGAGAAAAGAATGAGTTGCCATCTGGTTTTTCGTTGGCATTGCTATGGATATAATTTAAACCCGCAGTTAACTTTGCCCAACTGGTCAATTTTTGATCTACGTTGGCCCTAAAATTATACCTTTTAAAATCGGTATTTTTAATGATACCTTGATTATTTAAATAACTTAAAGAAGTGTAAAACTTGGTATCATCACTGCCGCCAGCAACAGAAAGGGTATTGTCAGTTCCTGTGGCCGATTGGAAAATATAATCTTGGTAATTGTAGCGCGTTACAGGCGTAGTGTTTGTTAATAAAGGTACTGCAATAACATCTTGTGTTAATGCGCCAACACCATCTGTTGGTCCGCCAAATTTTACAGGCGATTGGTTAAATTCTATTTGTTTACGTAAATTAGACATGATTAAACTGGTAGAAAAATTAACCTGTGCCTTACCTGATTTACCTCTTTTGGTAAAAATTTGTATTACTCCTGCATTGGCTCTTGAACCATAAATAGCCGCCGCAGCTGCACCATTTAAAACTTCAATTCGTTCAATGTCATTCGGATTAATATCTACCATTCTGTTTTGGCCAATTGTGCCAACAAAATTTCCACCATCATAATTAGACGAGGTATTGGTAACACGCGTGGTCGCATTACTTACGATTACCCCATCAATAATATATAAAGGGTCTGAAGATGAATTTGCAGAACTTACACCGCGTAACCTTACACTCATTCCACCTGCTGGGTCTCCAGAGTTCTGACTAATTTGAGCACCTGGTGTTTTACCTTGTAAACCAGAAAGCACATTGCCACTTGGTGCTTTTAATAAATCATCTCCCTTAACTGTACTTACGTAACTTCCCAGTTGTTTTCGGGTGGTACCTTGTGATGTTCCTGTAACAATAATTTCATCCAGCCCTACTGCATCAGAAGAAATCTCTGCATTTACAGTAACTGAATTGTTATCGGCTAATGTTATCGATTTTAGGGTTGATTTATACCCGACATAAGACAGCACGACTGTATATGTGCCTGGTTTTATATCTGCTATAAAACTATAGTTCCCATCACTGTTAGTAGCTGCTCCAAAACCCGTATTTTGAATTTTAGCCCCTGCGCCAGGAATGGCCAGATTGGTTGTTGCGTCAGTAACTTTTCCACTAATGGTATAACGCTTTGTTTGTGCGCTTGCTGATGAGAAGAGAAGCATTAAAATAATTGGCGTTAAAAAAAAAGACAGTAGTTTTGAACGCCTAAACGTGTAAATTTTCATCATACTTAATAAGTTTATGTTTGGTTTTTAATCACACAAGGTAATGATTAATTTTAAAATAGCAATTTCGCGCCAACATAATTAGGCTCTATACTTTGTTGACCGAATTATATTAATTGGGCAAACAAATTTTCCCCATACAAACCGACGGCACCCCTTTGCGGTCGCCAAAATTGATAGGCGAACCTGCAACAGTTTCATTGGCTAGCAGTGCAAAAAGTACGGCTTCTTTTGCATCAGGATTAATTTCGAGCGCATCTGTAGTGTTAAATTCGCAGCCTGGCAAACCTGCCTTTAGCAACGCAACTAGTAGCGGATTATGCATCCCGCCCCCACTCATAAAAATTTTAGGTTTTGCCGAAATACCAATTGTAAATTTTATCGCATTGATGATTCCTGACGTCGAAAAATGACATAGCGTTGATAATATATCTTCGTTGCTGAGCTCTTGTGTGTTACTTTTTTGCTGCGCTTCCCTTAAATATGTTAGATTAAATAATTCGGGTCCAGTAGTTTTTGGAAATGAGGCTTCAAAAAAATTATTCTCCAACAATGCACCTAAAAGAGCTGCGTTCAACTTCCCCTTTCTAGCCTTCTCTGCATTCTCATCGAAATACAAACCTGGGTAGTACATCTGTACAAATTGATCCATCAAGGTGTTACCTGGCCCAACGTCAGTAGAAAATACTTTTGCTGCATCTTTATCAGCCGGTAAAAAAGTAAAATTTGCAATCCCGCCAATATTTAACATTATTCTATCTTCGCCCAGCTGAGAGAAAACCAGATAGTCGCCATAAGCTGCGAGTGGCGCACCTTCACCGCCAGCCGCCAAATGTTTTTGCCTAAAATCAGCAATGGTAATAATCCCAGTATGTACAGCCAAGTGATCTCCATCACCAATTTGCAAGGTTGCATTAGGATAGTTTTTTTTACCATGAAGAATTTTAGGCGCATGGAATATGGTTTGTCCGTGACTGGCAATTAAATCTACTTTATCTGTTGAAACATTCCATTTTTTCAGCGCAGCTAAAATCATTTCAGCATGCTTAATGCCAATTACCTCATTTAGCAAACATACTTTTTCGAGATCGGCATCTTTTTTAGAGAATATGCTCTTTACATCCTCCCTAAAATTGTTTTCATAAGAAAGTGTATCGAAATGGATTACTTCAATTTTAGTATCCATCCCCGATCCTTTGCATAAGCATAAGGCAATATCCAAACCATCTAGCGAAGTGCCAGACATTAAGCCAATAATTGTACGCTCTTTTTTATTTGCAATTGCAAAAAGATTTTTAATTTGAATATTCATAAAAATTTAATATTGTTAAAATAAGATCAAACGTTTGATAAAGGTTTTGTAATTACTTTTGAAAAATACTTGCAATAAAAGTAAATAACCTTTATTAAAAACTGCATATATTTACTACTCCGTTTACACCATAATTACAAAAAAAATGGCAAGATTAAATCTTTTAGAGGAAACGAGGTTCGAAAAGCTTCCTGTTACCGTTTTTAAAAACCCAAAAGAAGCTTCGGTTAGTGTGGCTCATCGCATTGCAAAAATTATTAAAGACAAACAAAACAGTAGCCTAAACGCAGTGCTTGGTTTAGCTACTGGAGCAACACCAATTGCAGTGTATGCAGAGCTGGTTCGTTTGCACAAAGAGGAGGCGCTAAGTTTTAAAAATGTGATCACGTTTAATCTCGACGAGTATTTTCCCATGCAGCCTACTGCAGCGCAGAGTTATGTATATTTTATGAATGAAAATTTATTTGATCATATTGATATCATTAAAGAAAATATACATATCCCTGATGGCACATTAAAATTAGAAAATATTCCAGCATTTTGCTTAGCTTATGAGCAAAAAATAGAAGAAGTGGGCGGCCTTGACATGCAAATTTTGGGAATTGGCCGTACTGGTCACATTGGATTTAACGAGCCTGGGTCGGCACCCAATTCAGGAACTCGGTTGGTTACTTTAGACGATCTGACTCGAAGAGATGCCGCCAGAGATTTTGGAGGTAAATCTCGTGTACCCACTAAAGCAATCACTATGGGTATTGGGACTATTTTTAAAGCCCGTGAAATTGTTTTAATGGCGTGGAATCAGAAAAAGGCACCCATTATAAAGAAGGCGGTTGAAGGTGAAATGTCTGGCGAGGTACCCGCTACCTACTTGCAACTATCGGATAACGTAGAATTTATTTTAGATGAAGATGCCGCATCTTTATTAACCCGTTTTGATACGCCTTGGTTAGTTAAAGACTGTATTTGGACAGAAAAATTAATCAGAAAAGCCGTTATCTGGCTTGCCAACAAACTAAACAAGCCAATTTTAAAGTTAACCGAAGACGATTTCAATAACAATGGAATGGCGCAGTTGGCCTTAGAAAAAGGTCCTGTTTACAACATTAATATCCATATTTTTAATAAAATACAGCATACCATTACTGGATGGCCGGGAGGAAAGCCCAATGCCGATGACAGTCAGCGACCAGAACGCGCCGAACCCGCTAAAAAAAGGGTGCTTATTTTCTCACCACACCCTGATGATGATGTAATTTCGATGGGTGGGACATTTATTCGCTTGGTTGATCAGCAACATGATGTTCATGTGGCTTATCAAACTTCTGGCAATACTGCCGTCTGGGATGATGATGCTTTGCGATTTGTAGAGTTTAATATCGACTTTTCTGAGAAAATTGGTTTAGGTAAACCAGAAATGACCGCCATTTATGATGATATGCGGAAGTTTATGGAACATAAAAAACCAAATCAGGTAGATACTCCAGAAATACAAACTGTAAAGGGCTTAATTAGAAAGGGTGAGGCCATTGCAGGCGCACGTTATTGTGGTTTAGCAGACGATCATATCCATTTTATGGCCTTGCCTTTTTACGAAAGCGGCAAAAATCAGAAAAATCCAGTTACAGAGGCTGATGTATTACTCACGATGGAACTATTACAGAAAATTAAGCCGCATCAAATTTTTGCGGCTGGCGACTTTGAGGATCCGCATGGAACACATATTGTATGCTTCAATATCGTTTTACAAGCGCTCAAACGCTTAGAAAAAACCGAAAACTGGGTAAAAAATTGTTGGTTATGGATGTATAGAGGTGCTTGGCTAGAATTTGAAACCCATGAAATTGAAATGGCAGTTCCACTTAGTCCACAAGAAGTTGAGCGCAAAAGATTTGCTATTTTTAAACACCAATCTCAAAAAGACCGAGCTGTTTTTCCGGGTGACGATGCCAGAGAGTTTTGGCAGAGGGCTGAAGATCGGAACAGAGAAACTGCAAAAAATTATGATAGTTTGGGTATGGCCGATTATGAAGCAATGGAAGCATTTGTAAGATATAAATTTTAATATGAGCTTATCTACACCACAACGATTATTGTCGTTAGATTTTTTTCGTGGCTTAACGGTAGCTGCGATGATTTTAGTAAATAATCCAGGAAGCTGGGGGCATATTTATTCGCCACTTGAACACGCCGAATGGAATGGCTGTACGCCAACCGATTTGGTTTTCCCGTTTTTCTTGTTCATCGTTGGCGTATCTATTGCGTATGCAATGGGGAGTAAAAAAGACGACCCAACAAGCCATAAAAAAACGCTTTTTAAGGCCTTTAAAAGAGCACTTGTGCTTTTCGGGTTAGGACTTATCCTCTCTTTTTTTCCGAGAAACTTTGCCGATTTCGATTTGGTTAATGCATTGCAGCATATTCGTATTCCTGGTGTTTTACAGCGAATAGGGGTAGTGTTCTTTATTGCCTCGATTATATTTTTAAAACTATCTACAAAGAATATTTACAGAACATTTATTCTCATATTATTTGGCTATTGGCTTTTAATGATATTTGTTCCAGTACCTGGTGTTGGTTACGCCAACTTAGAAAAGGAAACCAATTTAGGTGCGTGGCTTGATCGAAGCATTTTAACGGAAGCCCATTTATGGAAATCGGCCAAAACATGGGATCCAGAAGGTATTTTAAGTACGCTACCTGCTATTGCAACGGGATTATTCGGCGTTTTGGTTGGGATTTATCTTAGACGAAAAGATGTTGAAGTTGGAACAAAAATGGCATGGCTGTTCTCCGCTGGTGTTGCAGCAGTACTATTAGGTTTACTATGGGATTTAGAGTTTCCGATTAATAAAGCCTTGTGGACGAGTTCTTATGTGCTTTACACAGGTGGTTTGGCCACTATTTTCTTGGCATTATCGTATTGGATAATTGATGCGAATAACTACAATCGTTTTACCAAACCATTTGTGGTATACGGTGTAAATGCAATTACTGTGTTTTTTGTTTCGGGGCTATTGCCGCGTTTATTAAATATGATTAAAATAAAACCGGAAACTGGTGCCTTAACCTGGTTTAATCAAATTTTTTTTACCCCATATTTTTCTCCAATAAATGCCTCTTTGGCTTATGCAATTTTTGTTGTACTTTTCTTTTATGTTATCCTTTGGCTGATGTATAAGAAAAATATAATTATTAAAGTTTAGGCTAAAAAATCTTAAATTCGCCCACATTAAATCCATTAAAATTACACCTCTATGAAAAGAAAAAATCACGTATTAATGTTGGGATTAGGAGCAATTCTAATCTCCACAACTGTTTTAGCACAGCAAAAACCAGCAACATCAAAAAATGCAGTTGTAAAGACCACTTCTTATGGACTCATCCCTTCAGATCCGACAGTTAAAATTGGAAAACTCCCAAATGGTTTAGTTTATTACATCAAAAAAAATGTAGAGCCTAAAAATAGAGCAGAACTTTATTTGGCTAATCGAATTGGCTCGTTAATGGAAGATGATGCACAATTAGGCTTAGCCCATTTTACTGAGCACATGGCATTTAATGGAACGAAAGACTTCCCAAAAAATGAAATTATTAATTATTTACAAAAGGCAGGTGTTCGTTTTGGAGCAGATCTAAATGCTTACACTGGCTTCAACCAAACCGTTTATCAGTTGCCAATACCAACAGATAGTGCTATGGTATTTAAAACTGCTTTCAAAATCCTATCGAATTGGGCAGGCAAGATCAGCATGAATTCTGCCGACATTGATAGTGAACGTGGTGTTATTGTTGAGGAAGACCGTCAGCGGGGGAAAAATGCACAGCAAAGAATAAGCAATCAGCTATTACCACTGTTGTTAGCCAATTCGAGATATGCAACGCGCATCCCGATTGGGAAAGTAGAAGTATTGAATACTTTTACGCATGATAAAATACGTTCATTTTATGCAGATTGGTACCGTCCAAATCTTCAATCGGTTATTGCTGTAGGCGATTTTGATGTAAACGAGGTTGAAAAATTAATAATTGAGAACTTTTCGGGCTTAACAAATCCAAAAAACCCTAAACCAAGAGTTAATTATACCATGCCAGATAATGTAATGCCTTTAGCTAAAATTGTAACTGATGCCGAGCAACCTTACAATGTGGCACAGGTAATTTACCGACAAAAAGGAACGGCGGTTAAAACCACTGGCGATTTTAGGAAAAGTATCGTAAACAGTATGATTAACAGTATGTTTGGCGCACGTCTTCAAGAAATTACTCAAAAAGGAAATGCACCATTTTTATTTGCGCAAGGAGCTTATGGCGCCTACCAGGGTGGTTTAGTATGGGGTTATGATGCTTTCACCCTCGTGGCTGTGGCAAAAGATGGTGCAAATTTAAAAGGTGCGTTAACGGCTGCAGTTGCCGAAGCAGAGCGAATGAGCAAATTTGGTTTTGTAGCTGCCGAACTAGAGGCGGCAAAAAAGAATATTGCAGCAGGTAACGAAAAGAGATATAAAGAAAAAGACAAAACTTCATCTACCAGCTTCGTTCAAAAGTATTTAAACAACTTTTTAGAAGGAACAAGTATGCCTTCCATCGATTATTCTTATGCGCTTACTAAAAAAGACTTAGAAAGCATTAGCCTTGCAGATGTAAATGCCGCAGCCAAAACTTTTATCACCAAAACCAATCAAGTAGTTGTGATACAAGCACCAGAAAAGGAAAAAGCTAACTTACCCACTACAATTGAATTGCTATCGGCCATACAAACAGCTGGTAAAAATCTAATTGCTTATGTAGATAATAGCGTAAACAAACCATTGATTGCCAAGGCGCCAATTGCTGGTAAAATTATAGAAGAAACTAAAAACGATAAAATTGGCATCACCACTTTACGCTTAAGTAATGGTGTTACCGTAGTACTAAAACCGACCGATTTTAAAAACGATCAGATTGTTTTTACTTCTTTTGGCAAAGGAGGTTATTCATTGGCAAGTAACGATGACTTTATTTCCGCTAGTAATGCGAGTTTAATTTCACAGAGTGGGGTTGGCGATTTTAATCCCACCCAATTAACTAAATATTTAGCTGGAAATACTGCTAATGCGGGTTCGTATCTTGGTACTGAATATCAAGGGTTTTCTGGAAGTTCGGCACCTAAAGATTTGGAAACTGCTTTTCAATTAATTTATGCTTATGCTACCAATCCGCGTAAAGATATTGAAATCTTTAATAAGAATATGAACGATGCTAAGGTAGTTCTTGCCAATAAAAACGCCGACCCAAACAGTGTTTATTCTGATACAGTGCAAGCTGTATTGTCTAATTACCATAAACGTGGCATGCCAACAACGTTAAGCGACATCGATAAAATAAATTTAGATAAGGCTTTTGCATTTTATAAAGATCGTTTTGCGGATGCCAGCGGCCAAACTTTTATTTTTGTTGGAAACCTCGATATAGAGAAAATAAAACCTCTTATCGCTACGTATTTAGCTAGCTTACCTTCACTTAATAGAAACGAAAATTTTGTAGACAATGGCATATATCCTCCAAAGGGTAAAGTAAGTAAAACAGTAGCTAAAGGACTAGAAGATAAAGCTACTGTTCAGTTATTTTTACATGGCGATTATACGTATAATGCCGACAGTAATATTCAGTTAGATGCTTTAAAAAGCGCTTTAGAGATTAAAATTTTAGAACGTTTACGCGAGAAAGAAAGCGGAGTTTATAGTCCGAATGTGGGCTTAAGCGTTGATAAATATCCAGTAGGGCATTATTATTTTACCATTTCTTTTAATTGTGCTAAAGCGAATGTAGAAAAATTAATTGCTGCCGCACTAGACGAAGTAAACTCATTTAAACAAAATGGCGCAACAGAAGACGATATTAAAAAATTCAAATCTGAAGAGCAAAGACAGGAAGAACTAAGTTTACGGAATAATGGGTATTGGTTAAATTACCTGAGCACTCGCCTAAAGTATGGTGATGACATAAACTTACTTCTAAGCAATAAAGAAAGGTTAAATAATGTAACTGTTGCAACTACTAAGGCTGCTGCACAACAATACTTAAACGGCGAAAATTATATCCGTTTGGTGTTAGTGCCAGAGAAATAGTTTTTATTGGGAAATTGTAAATGGGAAATAGATAATAGACATGATGCATAAGCATATCGCTAAATATCTAATCTATTTCCCAATTACTCCAACGGGCAGGCTGCCCTCACTTTCGTTTTTTAATCTATCGAGTGCCGTAACCATATACGTATATCTTTTCCCTTTTTCTGCATTCGTATCTAAATAAAAAGGATAATCTTCGAAGCTAATTTTTATGATATTTTTGGGATTTACTGTACTCGCTTTCTCTCCTTCTTCAAATCGGTAAATTACATAACCTGAGGCAGTTTCTCCGTCGTTTGACTTTAAGGGTTTAATCCATTTTAAGTGGATCCCGTCAGTTAGGGCCTCTGCACTAAAACTTTGAGGGGCATTTGGCACTATTTCATCAAGCCAAGGCATTTGAGGTGGCAAAGCCGGATACTTATAAAAATTATTCTTTAATGAGTCGGCTAGGCTTTTTGCTACGGTTGACAATGATTTTGAGCTAAAGAATATACTCCCTTGTGCTCTTCCGTTATTTCTTATACTTCTAATTTGATTCGGAATCTCACTAAAAACTCCCCATGCGGCCTCTCCTTTTGCAGAAGGACTGTGCACAAGATAAGCCGCTTGTCCGATGTAAAGATGCCTACCAAAAGTATTATTCCCCCACCAATCTAATAGCACACCAAAAGGCGCAACCTTTCTGCTAAAGGTAAAATAGATTTGGGGATTAATATAGTCTACCCAACCCTCTTTTATCCACTTTCTCGAATCAGCGTACAATTCATGGTAATTAGACAAACCGTCTGTTTTAGATCCCAATGTATCTTCACGGTAATTTTTCCAAATACCAAAGGGACTTACTCCAAATTTTACATACTTTTTGTAATGATGAACGCTATCATTTACCATTTTAACTAACAGGTCGACATTATTTCGTCGCCAATCCTCAATATTTGTAAATCCATTCGGGTACTTTGCAAAAGTAGTTTGATCGATAATTTTTTGGCCTGAAATTCGATAAGGGTAAAAATAATCATCAAAATGAACCCCATCGATATCATATCCTTTAACTACATCTAAAATTACCTGAACAATATATGCTCTTACCTCGGGTAAGCCCGGATCAAAAAGTTTCTGACCGCCATAGGTATAAAATAGTTCGGGTCTTTTTTGAGTAATGTGCTCCGGACTAGTAACGGTTCTAGCACTCATCGTTGCACGATAAGGATTAAACCAAGCATGTAATTCAATCCCTCTGAAGTGCGCCTCTTTAATGGCAAACTCGAGAGGATCATAACCAGGTGCTGGCGCTAAGCCCTGCTTCCCCATTAACCAGAAGCTCCAAAGTTCTCTTGATTTGGCATATAATGCATCGGCCGTAGGCCTAATCTGAAGCATTATAGCATTTAGGCCCATTTGCTTATGCTTTTCCAAAATTCCGATAAGTTCTTGCTTTTGCTGATCAACCGATAATCCTGGTCTAGATGGCCAATCAATATTGGTTACTGAGGCTACCCATACCCCTCTAAATTCGCGTTTTGGAGGCATGATTTCTTTATGCTGCGAAAAAGTGAAACTGGAAACGGTGAATAAAATTAAAAAAATTAAAGGAATACTTTTGATCATTAGCAGCTTAAAATATGATTTGGTTAATGTACAATTATCTTCATATGGAACGTTGTTATTTAACGGAATTATTAAAAGTTTGATACAAAAGTGCTACATTTTTTACACTTCTCACTTTTTTATATTAAGTTAGCAATTGTAACCATTAATATTTTATAGTGTTGAGCTTAATTTTACTCGATAAAAAAACCAAATATGCAAGAACAAGATCCTGTAAATAAAGTTGATAGAAACAAAGTATATTTTTTAGTCATCGTTATTGCTGCCCTTTTAGGGATAAATGCTTACTTATATTTTAAGGACAAGCAACAAAGTAATCGTTTTGTAACGGTAAGCACCGAAAAAGACCGCTTAAACCTAGAGGTAGAAAAAATTGAAGCCGAACTAGATAAGGTTAACTCATTAAATATTACACTTAGTGATAAATTACAAGAAGAGCAAAAATTAGCGAGGGATAAGATAAACGAACTGAAGATATCCTTAAAAAAAGGAAAATTAACACAGGGTGACTTAATTTCAGCGCAAAAACAAATAACAGCTTTAAAGGAATTTGTTAAAAATTATAACGATCAGATTACTCGATTAGAGAAAGAAAATTCTTATTTAAAGTCTGAACGCGATAGTTTAAAAAACACCACCGAGTTGATTACGCAAAAGGCTGAAGCGCTTGAACAGCAAAATGAAAATTTAAATGCGAAGGTAAAGGTTGGAGAAGCATTAAAAACAAGCAATATCAGTATTGCTGCTTACAGAGTAAAAAGTACTGGAAAAACTATATTAGTTACCAAAGCGAATGCTGCCAATAAGTTCGTTATAAATTTTGCCGTTGCCTCGAACGAACTTGCAGAGAAAGGTTTTAGAAAGGTGTTTTTAAGGGTTTTTGATCCAGCAGGAAACTTAATTGCAAACGACAGTGACTTTTTTGAAGTCGATGGTCAACAAATGCAGTATAGCAATAAACTTCAAATTTCGTATAACAATGACGATACTATTTTTAACGCGGAGTGGACTAATCCGAAAGAATTTATAAAGGGAACATATTCGGTTATTCTTTATTGCGATGGATTTGAAATGGGTAAGGGACAAATTGTGTTGAAATAAGATTGATAGTTTAAACTTCGGCCGTTGCCAAAGGAAAGCTTAAATAAAATGTTGTTCCAGCGTTTGGCATTGAGTTAAAATGAATGGTACCACCTGCATTTTCGATGGCCTGTTTAACAAAAGCTAAGCCCAAGCCGGTACCTGATGATTTTGTAGTGAAATTTGGCACAAAAATTTTATCTTGTAGTACCTCATCTATTCCTTTACCATTGTCTTCTACCTCTACGAAAGCAAATTTTTGATCATTTATGATTTTTATTCTAATCACACCCTTTTCTTTACCTTGAACTGCTTCGATGGCATTTTTTAGTAAATTGTTAAAGGTACGTAATAATTGGTCTTTATCTCCCACTACAATCAAATCGCCCTTTGCCTGATTGGTCATACTAATCTCAACATTTTCTGCCGCATCAAAAACGCGGATGGCTTGCTCTATTATCGGAACGAGCATAAGGTTTTCCAACTTAGTATCGGGCATTTTTGCAAAATTTGAGAACTCGGAAGCAATAGTTGCCAAGCTATCTATTTGTTCGACGAAAGACTTATTAAAGCTCGCAAATTTCTTTTCAAAATTAGGATCCTTCTCCTTCCAAGATTTTTCTAGCAACTGAACGCCTAATTTTAGTGGGGTAAGTGGGTTTTTAATCTCATGAGCTACTTGCTTTGCCATTTCGCGCCATGCACTTTCTCTTTCAGATCTGGCCAACTTAATTGCACTCATCTCTAATGCGGTGAGCATTTTATTATATTCTTTGATCATTGAACCAATTTCATCTTGCCTGTGCCATATAATAGGCTGGTTTCGTTGTCCGAGTTTGGTTTTCTTTATACTTGCTTGTATAAACGTTAAAGGGTGCGTGATTTGATTGGCCAAGAAAACTGCTAACACACCAATTAATACAAAAACCAAAGCATAAATATTAATTAAGGTATTTATAAATAAACCAATTTTTTCCTGATAATCGGCTTCATTGCTGTAATTGGGAATACCTATATAGGCAATAGTTTGATTTTGAGCATTTCGAATGGGTGCATAACCAGCGGCGTAGGTAAAATCACCAATTTTTTCGGCAGTGTTAATGAATTCCGATTTTTGATTGGTATGCATATTCACAAAAGCCATTGGATTAATTTTTGTGCTAAGGATACCATATTCATACATTTTTGGAAGCGATGTAATATATATATTACCATTTACATCATATAAGTTTAAAAAAGGTGCATTAACATCTGCGAACTGATTAAATTCATATATAGCATTCTCATCATTTCGTAAACCATTAGCCAATACCATTTTCTCGTAGCTCAACTGTACCTTTCTTACCTTTTCTCTTATTTCATCTTCTTGTAGCCCAATATATTCATCCTTGATGTAATAAAACGTAGTCCAGCCCACAATAAGTAAGGTAGCAACTACTGCAAGTACTATAGTAACCTGAATACGTGTTTTATATAGAATTTTGTTGGCATTGATCATCAAATACCGATTTAACTTAAACCACCCCGATTGTTGATTATTTATGTTATTAAACAACCATAGCAAGCAATATAGTACAATACTAAACAGTATAAATACCAAAAAGAAGAAAGACAAAGTGGCCAAACGAATGGTGTACGACATTCGTTCTTTGCTGATTACAATAACTTTTGATTTATCTTGTTTAAAGATGGAATGATTATAATCGGGATTAAATTCATTTGTAAATACCACCTTACCTAACACACCAGTAAATTGGTTTACTGTTTTGTAGGTGTACTTACCCGACTGACTAAATAGATTATTATCCTTATAGAATGCAAAAGAGTATTTTGTATAATCCTCATCGCTTTTCAATGTTCCATCAATCAAAAGCTCAGGAAAGTTAATATTATGGTCGTATGGTTGCGATATAAGCTCGATAACCATGAAACCAAGAATATTTTTATCGTCTAATATAGTGATAATTCCAAAGTATTTTTGGAAGCCAAAAGTGTCGTTTATTCTATAAAAAAAATCTGAATCCTGAATTTTTAAGGCCCCTTTACGAACTAAAGATCGATAGTTCGATAATGGTGTATTGCTTTCATCTTTAAAAACCGAACCGAGTTTATTGTATTCAAATATTTTATAAGCATATCGAGATAAATAACCATCGAGATATTTTTTAATGATGTAGTTATGAATTTGAAATGATTCTGTTCGCTGAGGTTGCTTAAAATAATCGACAATTAAGGTGTCATTCGAAATTTTATTCTCAAAACTTGTGATGGAGTTAATTACTTTTGGTTCATCGGTTAACAGTAATTTCTGGGCAATTCCGCTTCTTACTAAACGTTCTTTGATATCGATATACTTGACATACTTTAAGGCGGAAAGAAATGCCATGCAAAAAAATAAAAGGGCGTATACGCCAATGTAAAATCTTCTCTCTTGTATATAATTGTTCCAACAAAGAATAAAAATAAATAGAGCATATACTAAAAAGTATATGTTGAAATCGATTATTAATTTGTAGATAAAGTAAGCGGATAGGCTGACAATGAATAAGATTACTCTTTGTTTGTGGTTTATGTTAAATTGCTTACTTAATTCGATAAAAATATTAGCCGTTAAAAAAATATTAAACCAAACTAGGCATAAAATAAGAATACATATAAAACTAGTAAAGCTTAAGTTAATGATGTTGGTAATGTCGAAATTGATTTTAGAGTTGTCGATAAGTCCAAAAAATACATCATCAGTTAAAAAAGCAATTGCTGACAAGATGAGTAATAAACTCAGATGAAATAGCAGGGCAATCCATTTGCTTTTCGAAGCCCAAACCGGCACACTAAGCTTTTTACGGTGGGTATAGGCAAACAAGCAAATCCAGGTAATCGCCATGATGTTCAGTAAAAAATCTCCTAAAGAGGGTAATAAATCGCTTTGGGCATAAATAGATGGATTAAAAATTTCTAAATTAAATTGATCATTTAACCAAAAATACTGAAGGTCTGTGAGTCGAAGCACGCAAAAAAATACTGTTAAAATAAATATTCCAGCTAAAACTGCTCCCCTATTTACTAACCAAGTACAATAAGAATTAACAAATAAACAACTGGCAAATAGTCCAATAATCCAGAGCCATAGTTCAATATTCGTATAAATTCCGCCAGTATACGAATCATTAAGTTTAACTTGAAAGAGATAATCCTTATTTACACTGAAAATATTTCGAGTTTCTTTGTCTGTGAACCCAGCCAAATCCAAACTTCGATTAGGGAGCAACAGGGGAGAAATTTCATTTTTTAAATATTGATTTTCAATGAAAAACTGTGTCTTTAGTGTAATAAAAAATAGTAAAGTGTAGTTATTATCTGTTTTTTTTATCAGCTCATAATGCCCATTTTTTGAGGAATAGAATGAAGTTCCTTCTTTAACTTTGCTTAGCACAGGCATTATTTTAGAAGAGCTCCAAAACTGGAGAATATTGTTTTTAAATACTAAAATATTTATTCCCTGATTCTGATATGTTTCGATAAATTTTAAGGCATTTTCTCCATTTTTATCAAAAGATTTAGCGATTTCAATTTGATTTGGGCTAGCGATAAAATTTTGTACTATCCTTTCTTTTGTGGTGAGCGTTGCTTGTAATTCGTTGGCTTCATGTGTTAAAAGGTCGGTTCGCGTGATGGCATGCTTTAAAGACAATGCTGTAATGATACAGCAAACGCCAAAAATCAACAATAAAAACCTGATTTTACCTCCTATATTCACAATAAATAAAAATTATAGTGTTAAAATAACAAATAATACCTTATAAATGTTCTCTGTTAAAGCACGGCAGCACTACTGGTTTGAACCTCTCTATTTACCTTTCTAACAAGACCTTGCAATACACTTCCTGGTCCAACCTCAACAAATTCAGTTCCACCATCGGCAATCATATTCTTTACAGTTTGTGTCCACCTTACGGCCCCTGTTAGTTGTGCAATTAAATTTTGTTTAATTGTAGCAGAATCTGTAGTGGGTTTTGCATTTACATTTTGATAAATTGGGCAAATTGGTACTGATATAATGGTGTTTTCAATCGCCTCTTGGAGTTCTATTTTTGCCGGTTGCATTAGTGGAGAATGGAATGCTCCACCTACATTTAGCTTTAAAGCGCGTTTAGCTCCAGCAACTGTTAGTTTTTCACACGCTTCATCAATCCCCTCAATGCTACCGGAAATTACAAGTTGACCCGGACAATTATAGTTTGCTGGAACTACTACATTTTCAATGCTGGCACATATTTCTTCTACAACTTCATCGTCTAGCCCCAATATAGCCGCCATGGTAGAAGGCTGTAATTCGCAGGCCTTTTGCATGGCATTTGCTCTTGATATTACTAATTTTAGACCATCCTCGAAACTTAAAGCATTTGCTGCAACCAAAGCCGAAAACTCCCCTAATGAGTGTCCTGCTACCATTTCTGGCTTAAAGTCGCTTCCTAAAACCTTAGCCAAGATAACCGAATGCAGAAATATAGCTGGTTGTGTTACGTTGGTTTGCTTAAGTTCTTGGTCGGTTCCGTTGAACATTACATCGCTAATTCTGAAACCAATGATTTCATTTGCTTGTTCAAATAATTCCTTTGCCATTGGGTTTTCATAAAGATCTTTTCCCATTCCCGAAAATTGAGCGCCTTGTCCTGGAAATATGTATGCTTTCATGCTGTATATGTATTATGGTGTCTGTTTTGCGGATAATATCGCTTTACACAACTTTCATTAACCTTTTTTAATATTGAATTATCTAGTTTATTCTCAATCTTAATATCCGATATGCACTACTTGATGCCATTTACTAATGTAAATTTGCTGTAATTAATCTCAAAAACTCAGCTCTGGTTTTATCATTGCTTAAAAAATCACCGGTAAAGGCCGACGTTGTGGTTACAGAATTTTGCTTTTGTACGCCACGCATGGCCATGCATAAGTGTTTACACTCCATTACCACTGCAACTCCAGCTGGCTTTAAGGTATCTTGAATACAATCTCTAATTTCGTTCGTTAAACGTTCTTGAACTTGTAACCTGCGTGCAAAAGCATCTACCACTCGTGGTATTTTACTTAGGCCAACAATATGTCCGTTTGGGATATATGCAATATGCGCTTTACCGAAAAAAGGCAGCATGTGGTGCTCGCACATCGAGAAAACCTCAATATCTTTAACCACAACCATTTGGCTATAATCTTCCTTAAACATTGCCGAACGAAGAATTTCTTCAGGATGGATATCGTATCCATGGGTAAGGAATTGTAAGGCTTTTGCCACACGCTCGGGTGTTTTCAGTAATCCTTCACGTTCAGAATTTTCACCAAGGGTTGCTAAAATATCTTTATAATGATTTGCCAATGATGCAATTTTCTCAGCATCGTAACGGTCTATTTTTTGGTAGCCCAGAACGTCATCATCGTGATCGTATTTATCATTCATCATTATAGTTGTTTTTTACCCAAAATATTCTACAAAATTATTTTCGGTTTCATAAAGTTTAATACTATGCAGCTGCGCATCGCTTTCATTAATATGAGACCATAAAATATCCCATATCGCTATCGCTAGATTTTCAGTTGATGCTAACTTATCGTTCATAAAGTCTACATCTATATTTAAATTTTTATGGTCAACTTTATCGATAACGTTGACGTTAATTATCTGCTTTAACCATTTTAAATCTACCAAAAACCCAGTTTCCGGGTTTATCTCACCCTTTACGGTTACGTATAAATTATAGTTATGTCCGTGCCAATTAGGGTTAGCGCATTTACCATAAACTTCGGTATTTTTTTCTTGGCTCCAATCTGGTCTAGCTAATTTGTGGGCAGCATTAAAGCTTTCTCTACGTGTAATGTATATCATTGTTAATAAATAAAAATCAAATATACGGATTGGTTAATTATTTCGCTTGGTAATTTGATGAATTGATTAATTGTTTTAATCCGTTAAATGTTTTATTGCTAAATTGCTACGAAAATTAGCGCGAGAAATTAATGAATAAAAAAAACCTTATCGTTGCTGCAACTTACGAAGAATTAGCCCAAACTTTTGAGCACTTTACATGGCAGAAGGCGAATTTTATTGAACAGCTCCATTTTGATGTGCTGATTACTGGAGTGGGCATGGTAGCAACTGCTTTTGCCCTAGGCCTACAGCTAAATAACAGCTATGGCTTGGTGTTAAATGTAGGCATTGCTGGGAGTTTTGATGAAACGATTGCGCTTGGAAGCTTGGTTAACATTACGAGCGACACCTTTTCGGAACTTGGGGCCGAAGACGGAGATAACTTTATTGGTATGGATGACCTTGGTTTTGGAAAAGCTTCCTACACCTCAAATTTTACTTCAGAAAATAATTTAATTAAGGATTTACCTATTGTAAAAGGTATTACAGTGAATACCGTTCATGGGAATACTAAAAGTATACAGCAAACGCTGGAACGATTTTCTGTTAAAACTGAAAGCATGGAAGGTGCAGCCGTTTTTTATGCGGCAAAACAGCTTAACATTCCTGCTTTACAAATCCGAAGTATTTCCAATTATATAGCGCAAAGAAATAAAACGGATTGGAAAATTGAATTAGCGCTAAAAAATTTAAACGAGTGGTTAATTAATTATCTTACCCGATGAAACTTACTTTAGGTTTTTCACCTTGCCCCAATGATACTTTTATTTTCGACGCCTTAATTCATCATAAAATAGATACTGAAGGCTTAACTTTCGACGTTTTATTTGAGGATGTAGAAACCCTAAATCAAAAAGCAATACTTGGCGAATTAGCAATTACTAAACTTAGCTTTCATGCCTTTGCCCATGTAGTTGATCAATATGTATTATTAAATGCAGGTAGTGCTTTAGGTTTTGGTGTTGGACCACTGTTAATTTGCAAAAACGAAAACCTCAGTCGCATCCAAGCTATGCTTAGTGATCTAAGCTCCATGCCAACTGTTGGAATTCCCGGAAGGTATACCACCGCCAATTTCTTATTGGGAATTGCTTATCCTCAACTTACAAACAAAAAGGAAATGGTATTTAATGAGATCGAAGGTGCA
>JACMOW010000005.1 GCA_014377775.1 Pedobacter sp.
ATAAAATCCCCTGAATTTAAAATCTTAAAAATCAACTTATCCCCTTCATCGCCATATTTACCCGTTAAGGTACCCAAATTCTCCATACTGGGCGTTTGTATTTCGGCATAACCATATTTTTTGAAAACTGATTTTATGGTGTCAAAAATATAGTTACGTTTCACCATTTCTTGTGGCGAAAAATCTCTCGTTCCCTTTGGTAAACTTGGCTTGGTAATAAACATGAAGGCAAAAGTACAAAAAGTTATTTTATAGAGGCGGCCCACACATCCATCTTGGCTTCAAAAACACTCAGTGGTAAGGAACCGTCTTTTAAAACTTCGGTATGGAAATCAGAAATTTTAAATTTAGTACCCAATTCCCTTTCATATTTAGTGCGCAGTTCTCTAATTTTCATTGCGCCTGTTTTGTAGCCTAAGGCTTGTGCAGGGATACCCATATAGCGTTCTATTTCTGCAGTTGCCCCTTCTTCGCTTATTGCTTCATTATCCATCATATATTTAATCGCTTCTTCTCTGCTCATGTTTTTAGTATGGATGGCTACATCAACCACTAAACGAATGGCACGATGCATCTCATCGCCTAAAGCACCCATGTGTTGATAAGGATCTTGATACAACCCCAATTCCTTGCCTAATGATTCGCAATATAGGGCCCATCCTTCTACATAGGCATTATGACCACCAAAACGACGAAATTTAGGCAAACTGGTGTTCTCTTGCGTTAAAGAAATTTGATAGTGATGGCCCGGAATGGCTTCATGTAAAAATAAAGATTCCATTCCAGAAGTGGTGTTAAAGGTGGTTGCATCTAAAATAGGTACATAAAATATACCCGGACGTTTTCCATCTGCCGAACCTTGATTGTATTCGGCACTTGCCGAAGCGGCTCTAAAAGCTTCTGTTTGCCTTATCTCAAATGGTGTTTTTGGTGTATTCGCAAACATTTTTTTCAGATTAGGGATCATGCGCTGATGGATATTTTCAAAAGCAGCTAAAACCTCTTTTGGAGATTTGTAGGGCATAAACTTTTTGTCTGTTTTCATGTAGTCGAAAAATGCTTTCAAATCGCCTTTAAAACTTACCAAGTTTTTTATGCTATCCATTTGTGATTTAATCCTCGCTACCTCTTTTAAGCCTGTTTGATACACTTCTTCAGGTGTTTTTTTGGTGGTAGTTTGTTGTCTAACCAAATAAGCGTACCACTCAGCACCACCAGGCATGGCCGAATAGCCAGATGTAGTTCTTGCTTTTGGCAAGTATTCGTTTTGTAAAAAATCGCCCAATTTCTTATAGGTTGGCATAATAACAGTAGTTATTGAGTTGATATATGCATCGGTTAGCCTTTTTTTATCAGCAACCGAAAAATCTTTTGGTATTAGATTTATTGGGCCATAAAACAAGCTTTGTGTTGGATCTACAACTACCATACTGAGCATTTGCGGCGCCATTTTAATCACCAATGCTTTCGGCAGTACAATACCGCTTTGCATTCCCTTTTTAAAATTTCCAATGGCGGTATCGGCCCAAATGGAAAATGCGCTCATCCGTTTTAACCAATCTTCATAGTTTTTTACTGTTTTAAAAGGTTGAGCGCTTGTTCCGGAACCAAATTGGCCAAGCGTTAATGGCAAGGCAAACATTTGATTAAAAGGTAAATATTCGGTGTGATATTTTAACCCTTCGATATTCATATCCAACTGATCTTTTAAGAAATCATAAGATAATTGATCATTAGGATTGAGGTTCGCACGATTGTATTTCCCAAGGCTATCTAAAAACTGTTTGTTATAAGCTTCGTACTGTTTGATATATGCTTGCGAACCATCATTGGGCAAAAGATCATTATACCGCTCGTCGCCAATAACAGTGGCATTTACCGGACTTAGCTTTAGGCCATCTTCATAAAACTGATCGGTTAGTGATGCGAAGTTTTTATTAACCTCAGCTGTTGGTTTACCTGATTGTTTACAGGCGCTAATTGCTGTTAAGAGCATTGCTGCAAAAATAATTTTTTTCATCTTTTTATAATTGATTAATTTGTTTTTTAAGTGGTAATCGTTTCCTGTAGCTAAATTGGCGCCATATCCATTCTACTGGGCCATGATTATATTTCGAAAGCCACCATTTGCTAAAGTAAATTTGTAAGGTATAAACTATGATGGCGAGTAATAAATAAAACCAAAGTGGTTTAGTGTTCCAATAACCGAGGCCAAAACCAGAGAAAATGAGTAAGCCAATTAAGTTTTGCATCATGTAATTGGTTAGAGTCATTTTGCCAATACTCGATAAGTTTGCGAAAAATGCTTTCAGTTTACCCTTAACATACAGCCAACAAAATGAACTTGCGATCCACAACATGGTAGATAAAACAAGCCAATAACGTAATCGGTAATGTTTTAAAAAAGTCCAGCCAAACTTCTCTGCAATCATAAAAAACACTGATAGGAAAACTGCTATGCCTAAACTAATCCAAAACGTTCCCTTAATGTACTTAATTTTTGAGCTTAGATTATTAAAAAAATTGATTTTATATAAGGTGAACCCCCATAAAAAACAAATCATCATTACTACATGCACCGTAATTAGATAAGGCTTGCTAATTATCTGAGCAAAATAAGTTGTCTTTAAGCCAAAATATAAAACATCAATTATATTATTGCTCTGGTATAATGGATACAATTTCTCTGCTTGGCTCCAGCCTGTGTCTTTTAATGAACCAACGTACGCTGAAACTGCAGGAGTAGCAATTAACAATAAAAGACTCATGATAAACGTAGTTTTTGCTGAACTTCGATAGAAAATCAACATAAAAAAGCCTAAAACAGCATAATCTTTCAAAATATCACCAAAAAATAGCGCACTATTAATCAACGCCAAAACCAAGAGCCAAAACATTCGCCCAGCAAAAAAACGGTAAGGATTATGCCCCTTCTCTCTTACATTATTCATCAGCACCGCAAAACCATACCCAAAAAGAAGACTTAGCATAGTCCACGATTTAGCTGAGAAGAAAATATTGGTGATATACATTAACACATTAGTTAACATATCTGGTTTAAAGGTTGTCCAGTTTCTACCTAGGGTAAAAAAATCGAAATAATTCATTAACACCACGCCAAACAATGCCCAGCCCCTAAGGATATCTACAATTACAGTACGTTGATTATTCTGAATGGGCTGATTGAGCGTATTTGCCATTTAGTTAAGAGTTAAGAGGTTACCTAAAGATAGTGTTTTTTAAAATAGAAAGAATTTATTTTAAAAACGCTTAACTGCTGTTTAGTAAGTCTTGGCATATGCTTCGTAACAAATCAAAGGTTAGAGCTTTATCATCCTCCTATTATTTGCTGAGATATACCGCCCTTTTTTTGAAGTCTTCACGGCTGTAATGTATAGGTGGATAATTAAAATCTAATTTCAAACTCTTAGATTAACTCCCTATTTCCAATGCATTCTCTAAATGGCCTTTAAACTCATTTTCGTTTAGATTTTATCTCGATTTCAATAGCTTGCAAAAGTTGTTGAACGGCTATCAAATAATCATCATGGGTTATTTTTTGTAATCCTTTTCTTGAGGCGCCAAATGTAATTGCCAAACCACCCAAACATGCATCACTTTCAATAAAATTAGATAATGATTTAATCTCTGAAAAATAGTGTTCCAAATTATTGAAGTAAAGAAAATGGACTTCTAGCTCAGGCATAGCGTATGGCATGCTTAGGTATAGTTAAAAGTGCAATTGTAGCGCATTTAATTTTTGCCATCCAAAACATTTACCCACTATTAAATTTAACACAAAATTAACAATCGCCTAACTTTTTAGTTAATTTCACCTACTGCTTTAGTTTAATTACATTTTTTAGTCAACGATTTCTTTTGCATTTTATTTTATACAGTTAATTTTTTTGAAATTAATTGCTTATTATTGTTGGAAATTAGTGTTAGGACCACACATTTTTAAACCATACCAAATGAAAAAATATCTACTTTTATTCCTATTATGTTTAGCGGTATTCAGCTGCAAGAAAATCATCAAGGTAATCGACCCGCCTACAAAAGCGTTGTTATCACTTCCTGCAAATAACGAAGCCTGTGCAAGCGGAACCGTTACTTCTCCCACTTTAAGTTCAATTTTGTTCAAGTGGACAGCATCTCAAAATGCAGAATCATATGAACTTACTATAAAAAATCTAGAGAGCGGTGTAACCATCACCCAAACTACCACGGTCCTAGAATTACCTGTAACTTTAGCCAGAAACATGCCTTACTCATGGTTTGTAACCGCTAAAACTTCAAAAATTAGTACAACCACAGTAAGTGATACTTGGAAATTTTACAATGTAGGTGAAGCATCTAGCGCTTTCGCTCCTTTCCCTGCCGAAATGGTTACTCCTAAAATGGCTGCAAGAATTACCCCAACAGCCGGTAAAATTAGCCTAAGTTGGACGGGAAGTGATGTGGATAATGATATCTTAAACTATGATATTTATTTAGGCACCACTAATACGCCAACCTTAATAAAAGCGGCTCAAATTGGTGGAGCATTGCCAGACGTTACCGTAACCGCGGGCACAACTTACTATTGGAAAGTAATAACTAGAGATAGCAAAGGAAACACCTCTGATTCTGGAATTTATGTTTTCTATACCAACTAGTTTAAAATCAATCTATTATAATACACTATCAACCTTAACAATACGATGATGTTTAAAAATAATTTAAAAACATATATAGTAAGTGTGCTTTGTGCACTTGCGCTTGCATTACCGCAACTTACTAAAGCGCAAACATTAAACCAGTCTATCGTCGCTACTGGGCCTTTTGCCACTACTTATTATTTTACAGCTACCGATTTCGATCTTAGTCCAATCGTTTATGCTTCTTCTGGATTGCCTGTTGTTTATAATTCAAATAATGCAACAATAGCTACAATTGTTGGCAATAAAATCCATCCAGTTGGTGTAGGATCATTTGTGCTTACCATATCTCAGCCTGGAAATGGCACCTACAATGCGGCTCCAGATTTAGTGGTAACCATCAACTTTGTGAAAGGATTTCAAAGTATTGCTTTCCCAGAAATACCATCCAAAGCAGTTTCATCTCCTGATTTCGATCCAGGAGCAGTTTCTAATGGTGGCTTAACCATAACCTATACCAGCAGTAATTTAGCAGTTGCTACTATTGTTGGTAACCAAATACGTGTTGTTGGATTAGGAACCACAAACATTACAGCTGCGCAGCCTGGTAATGCAAATTATAATGCAGCACCTAGCGAGATCAGAATGCTTAGCGTGAGTCCGAATACACAAACGATAACTTTTGCTCCTATCAATAAAACATTTCTTGATCCCAATTTTGTACCCAATGCAACCTCAAGCGCTGGTTTACAAATCAGTTACTACACCAGTAGCAACACTGCTGTTGCAACGGTTTTAAACTCAACAAATATACGTATTGTAGGTGTTGGCGTATCTACCATTACTGCATTCCAACTGGGTACATCAGTTCATCAAGCAGCAAATGCAGCAACAACATTAACTGTAGCCAAAGCCAACCAAACAATTTTCTTAAGTTCAACCTCATCTAGAAGTTTTAATACGCCTGATTACGATCCACTAGGTATAGCAAGTTCTAACTTAGCACTAACTTACGCAAGCAGTAACCTCACTGTAGCCAGTATAGTTGCTAACAAAATTCATATAAACGGAGTTGGAACAACAACAATTACCGCTTCTCAACTAGGTGATGGTAATTATAATGTCGCCCCTAACGTAACTCAAACATTAACCATAACTAAAGCTAACCAAACCATTACCTTTCCTGATCTTGCTTCAAGACCGCTAGGAATACCTGATTTTAACCCAGGGGCTACCACATCTTCCGGCTTAGCACCTGTTTATACCAGTAGCAATTTAGCGGTGGCTACTATTGTAGGGAACCAAATCCGTATTGTTGGCTTAGGAACTACAAATATTACCGCAGACCAACCTGGAGATGCCAATAATAATGCTGCCACAAGTGTAACCAAACTTCTTACCGTTAGTGGATCGGCACAATTGATTACTTTCCCTGCAATTCTTCCAAAAACAATTGGAGATGCAGACTTTTCCCCGGGAGCAACCGCTTCATCTGGCTTGCCAATAACCTATTCTAGTTCAAATTTAGCTGTAGCTACTATTGTAGGCAACCTTGTACGCATTACTGGAGCCGGAACAACTTTAATTACAGCATCTCAATTGGGAGATGGTAATTTCGCTGGAACAAGCGTTGCTGTTAACTTAACCGTAAACAAAATAAACCAAACCATTACCTTCAATGCTTTAGCACCAAAATTAAGAAGTGATGCCGACTTTAATCCTGGCGCTACATCTTCTTCTGGATTGGCAATTACCTATGCTAGTAGCAATCCTGCAGTTGCAATAATTGTTGGTAACCTTGTTCGTTTTGTGGGTGCTGGTGCTACTGTAATTACAGCCAATCAAATTGGTGATGCGACTTACAATGCAGCAGTTGCTGTAGCACAAAATTTAACTATAAATAAAGGCGTACAACTCATTACCTTCCCAATTATAACCCCAAAAAATCCTGTAGATATAGATTTTGATCCAGGATCGACCTCAAATTCTGGTTTACAGGTTACTTATACAAGTAGCAACCCAGCAGTAGCCACTATAGTGGGCAGACTGGTTCACATTGTTGGTTTAGGAAGTACGGTAATCACCTCTTCTCAGGCTGGAGACGCAAATTATGATCCTGCTAGTTTAAGTAGAACACTAATTGTATCTTCATTGGTTCAAATCATTGATTTTCCGGCCATTGCAAGCGCTGCTATTGGTGATGCTGACTTCGATCCAGGAGCAACCATTAACTCTGGCTTACCAATAACTTACACCAGCAGTAATACTGCAGTAGCTACTATCGTTGCCAATAAAATTCGTATTGTGGGTGTTGGAACAAGTAGTATCACAGCATCACAACCTGGAAATGGCGTTTATGCTGCAGCGGAAAGTAGAATCCGCCAGTTGGTAGTAACCAAACGTATTCAAACCATTATTTTCCCAATTTTACCAGTAAAAACCATAGGTGAGGCTGATTTTGCAACTGGAGCTACCATAACTTCAGCACTTCCAATTGTATATACAAGCAGTAATCCTGCCGTTGCAACTGTAATAGGCGGAGTAATTCGTATAATTGCGGCAGGAACAACAAATATTACCGCAGCACAGCCTGGAGATGTTAATTTTGAGGCTGCAACCAGCGTAACCAGATTGCTCACCGTAAATGGTAGCACTATTCAAACGGTTCTCATTTCTCCAATAACTGATAAACCATTTAATACGCCCGATTTTAATCCTGGTGCGGTTAGTAATAGCGGACTTTCTATTGTATATTCGAGTAGTAACCCTGCAGTAGCTACCATTGTAAATAATCAAATTCGTATTATTGGAATTGGTTCAACCTTAATTACAGCTACTCAGCCTGGAAGCATAGACTTTGCTGCTGCAAGTGCATCAACCAATTTAACCATTATTAAAGGAACGCCAGTAGTATTTTTCCCTGCTATTCCTTCAAAAATTGTAAATAACCCCGACTTTGATCTTTTTGCCTCAACAATTTTAGGCTTAACCATCACCTATACCAGCAACAATCCAGCTGTTGCTACTATTGTTGCCAATAAAGTACATTTAGTTGGTGTTGGTACCGCAATAATTACAGCATCACAACCCGGAAATATAAATTATAATGCCACGAGTGCAGATCAAACGTTGATAGTTGATAAAGGCTTTCAAATTATCACCTTTCCTGCATTCCCACCAAAAACACCATCATCCGCGCCTTTTGCGCCAGGAGCAACAGTTAACTCAGGGCTTCCAATTACCTATACCAGTAGCGACCCTACTGTAGTTACCATTGTAGGTGGAAATATAAATGTAGTAGGTTTAGGAACCGCAACAATTACAGCGTCCCAAGCAGGCAATGCAAATTATAATGCTGCTACCGATGTAATTAGAACAATCACAATCGGTAAAGCTTTCCAAAGCATTACATTCCCAATACTCTCGGCTAAGCCTTTGGCTACAGCAGATTTTGACCCAGGAGCAACCGTAAATTCTGGTCTTGCCATAACCTATACTAGTAGCAATCCAGCCGTAGCTATTATCGTTGCTGGAAAAATAAAAGTGATTGGATTAGGAAACACCATCATTACTGCTTCTCAAACAGGCGATATTAACTTTAATGCTGCCGCAGATGTAAGTAGAACACTGTTTATTAGCGGAACTTCTCAAATTATAACGTTCGCCCCAACAACCACAAAAACATTTGGATTGCCAGATTTTACGCCTGACGCTACAGCAAGCTCAGGTCTTGAGTTAGTATTTTCAAGCAGCAACCCTGCAGTTGCATCTATCTTCGAAAATAAGGTTCGAATTAATGGCGTTGGAACAAGTGTAATCACTGCCTCACAATTTGGAAATGAAACTTTTTCAGGCGCAACCGCCATTTCAAATCTAATTATTACAAAAGCCAATCAAACCATTCTATTTCCGCCAATCGCTGATAAACAAAGAAATGACCCAGATTTTGCAATCGGAGCATCATCAAGTTCAGGTTTAACTATATTTTATGTATCTAGCAACCCATCTGTAGCTGACGTAATTGGAAATCGAATTCAAATCACAGGCTTAGGATCAGCCGTAATTACAGCCTCACAACCAGGAGACGTAAACTTTAACCCTGCTTCAATGGTTAACCAAAGTATAACTGTGGTTAAAGGCGCTCAAATAATCACCTTCCCCGATCTTCCTGTAAAATCATTATCTGACGTAGATTTTGCTCCAGGAGCTACTGTAAATACGGGCTTGGCCATTACCTATACTAGTAGTAACGCTACCGTAGCTACTATAATAAACGGCAATATTCGTATTGTTGGATTAGGAAATTCAACAATTACGGCTGCGGCGGCGGGCAACGCAAACTTTGAAGCGGCCGTTAATGTGAGTAAAGTACTTACCGTACGAGGCTTACCGCAAACGCTTACATTTGGCGCAATTGCCAATAAAAAATTAGCTGATGCAGACTTTGATCCGGGGGCAACAGTAAGTACTGGTCTTCCTATTGTTTATACCAGTAGTAATCCTGCTGTTGCCACTATTGTTAGTAACAAAGTTCGTATTGTTGGTGTAGGCACTACTACCATTACGGCTACCCAGGCGGGAGATGCAACTTACGCAACCGTTACGGCTTCAGTTACTTTAACAGTTGATCAAAATACACAAACCATTACTTTCCCCGCCATTAGTGCCAAGGAACTTACTACCGCAGACTTTGATCCAAGCGCAACTGCAAGTTCGGGCTTAGCCGTAAGTTATACCAGTGCCGATCCTAGTGTTGCAACAATAGTTGCCAATAAAATTCGTATCGTAGGTGCTGGTTCAACTACCATTACCGCTACACAATTAGGCAATGGAAATTTTGCAGCAGCTACCTCAGTTTCTGTTCAGCTTGTTGTTAATAAAGGAAATCAAACCATTACCTTCCCACAGATTGCGCTTAAAAATCCAACTGATGCTGACTTTGACCTAAATGCAACAGCAAGCTCTGGCTTAGCCGTTACCTACAGAAGCTCGAACACTGCCGTAGCAACAATTGTTGCTGGAAAGGTACGTATTGTTGCTGCCGGAACATCAGTTATTACCGCTTCACAAATAGGCAGTACAAACTTTAATGCCGCAGCCGAAGTTTCGCAAAACTTAGATGTAGCTTACACTTTACCTGTAAGTAACTTCAGTGTTAAATCAACCGACGAAACGTGCAAGACCAGTAATAACGGTGTAATAAATATTACTGCAGTTCAGGTATTGAATTACACCGCCGCTGTTACACTGAATGGCACCACCACCACCTATCCTTTTAGTACGGTATTGGCAGTAAACAACCTTCAAGCTGGAACTTATACGGTGTGCATCACAGTAGCAGGACAAGCTACATATAAGCAATGTTTTGATTTGGTAATTAAAGAACCAAAAGATTTAGCCGTTTATGCTAGCATTAAAAATGATGGAAATAGTGTGCTTTTAAAATTGGAAGGTAGCGAGCTTTATAAAATTGAATTGAATGGTCAATTAATTACAACAACTGATCAAGAAATTTTGCTTCCGTTAATAAAAGGAAATAATATTGTTAAAATATCTTCTGATAAAACTTGTCAAGGTGTAATTACCAAAACATTCTTAACAGCAAATAGCATTTCTCTTTACCCTAATCCAGTAAAAAGTGTATTGAACATTGCTACTGGACTAAGCGAATCAAATGCTGTTAAAGTAGATATCCATGCGCTCGACGGAAGACTGATTCATACAAGTCAGCATAAAGCGGAATATGGTCAGGTAAGTGTAGATCTTTCTAAATTAAATAAAGGCTTATATGTACTAACCTTAACCATTGGGAATTCAAAAACAGTTCATAAGATTATTAAAGATTAATATAATTTGAAGCAATTACCAATAAAGGTCTCGACTACAATCGAGACCTTTATTGGTTACAAATAAAAAAAGCCCCGATATAAAATCGAAGCTTTCATTATTATTTTGAAATAATATTCTTTTAAACTAGCAACCTAACCGGCTCTTCTAATAATGCTTTTAAGGTTTGTAAAAATGCCGACCCTGTTGCGCCATCCACTACACGGTGATCGCAACTTAGAGTTACCTTCATTACATTACCTGGCACTACTGCACCATTCTTTACCACCGGAATTTGAGAAATACCGCCAACCGCTAAAATACATGCATCTGGCGGGTTAATAATGGCCGTAAACTCATCAATACCAAACATCCCCAAGTTGGAGATGGTAAATGTACTTCCTTCCCAATCTGCAGGCTGTAGTTTTTTGGCTTTTGCACGCTGCGCAAAGTCTTTCACCTCAGCAGAAATGTGTGATAATGACTTTCCATCTGCAAAACGAACTACAGGAACCAATAAGCCATCTTCTACAGCAACTGCTACCCCAATATTAACATGCTCATTGTAACGAATTTTATCGCCCAACCATGATGAATTTACATTAGGGTGCTGCTTCAATGCAATTGCACAAGCTTTCAGCACTAAATCGTTAAACGAAATCTTGGTAGGGGCATATTCATTGATTTTAGTACGTGCAGCAATTGCGCCATCCATATCAATACTCATCGTTAAATAGAAATGAGGGGCTGTAAATAAACTTTCAGCTAAACGCTTTGCAATTACTTTACGCATTTGCGTAACCGGTTTCTCGGTATATTTTTCTTCCCCAATAAATACTGGAATTGAGGGGGCTGCCTTTTCTGTTGAAATTTCTGTCTTCGGACTTTCTGACTTCAGAATAGCTGGTGAAGGTATATAATTTTCTACATCCTTCTTAATAATTCTACCGCCATCAGCACTCCCTGCAACCTGGGATAAATCTATTCCTTTATCCCTTGCAATCTTTTTAGCTAAAGGCGAAGCAATTATTCTTCCACCAATTACATTGTTTGTTACTCGTTGTTCGTTTTCAGTTTTGAGTATTTCTCTATCAGTAACTTGATCATTGCTCTTTACTGCTTGCTCCTTGCTCTCCGATTTCGGACTTTCAGACTTCGGCGAAGGCGCCGATCCGCCAGCTAAAATTGCTGAAATATCTGTACCCTCTGGACCAACAATAGCAATGATTCCATTTACTTTAGCTCCTTCTCCCTTATTTACACCAATATGCAGTAATGTTCCCGTAGCATAGCCCATTACTTCCATAGTTGCCTTATCGGTTTCTACATCCGCCAAAACATCATCATCCTTTACTTTATCGCCTACTTTTTTATGCCATTCGGCAATTACACCCTCAGTCATGGTATCACTAAGCAAAGGCATACGAATTACAGTTACGCCTTTTTTAGTTAGTTCTTCCTCACTTAAACCTGCTGATTTTGCCACAGGACTTTCAGACTCTTTAACAAGCTCCGACTTTGAACTTTCAGACACCGGACTTTCGGACTCTTTCACGCTACTTCCTGCCTCTGCTTCCAAAACTGTCTTGTAATCTTCGCCTTCTTTACCAATAACTGCAATAATAGCATCAACGGGAACAGCCTTGCCTTCTTCAACACCAATAAACAACAGTATTCCATCCCAATAAGACTCTAAGTCCATCGTAGCTTTATCCGTCTCTACTTCGGCTAAAACATCACCACTTTTTACCTTATCGCCCACTTTCTTATGCCATTTCGCCATTACACCTTCGGTCATGGTATCGCTCATTTTGGGCATTCTAACTATATCAGCCATTTATTTATATCTATGTAATGCTTTGTTAAATATTATTGTTGGTATGCGTAATCCGTTTGAACGTAAACATCCTTATAAAGTTCTGATGCATCTGGAAATGCCGACTCTTCGGCAAACTTTACCGATTCTTCTACAATTTCCTTCACTTTATCTTCAACCGAAGTAATCCAAGCCTCATCTGCATATTTCTCTTTCAAAATTACCTCTCTCACTTGTTCAATTGGATCCTTCGATTTGTATTCTTCCAACTCGTCTTTTGTACGGTATTTAGCCGGATCAGACATCGAGTGGCCGCGATAGCGATACGTTCTCATTTCTAAAAAAGTAGGCCCCTCTCCGTTACGTGCACGTTGTATAGCCTCGTCCATTGCATTGTGAACTGCAACCGGATCCATTCCATCAACTGGTGCACAAGGCATGTCGAAACCTAAACCAATTTTATAAATATCGGTCATATTGGTTGTACGTTCTACCGAAGTACCCATAGCGTAACCGTTGTTCTCGCAAACAAAAATTACAGGGAGTTTCCACAACATAGCCATATTGAAGGCTTCATTTAGTGCACCCTGGCGAACTGCACCATCGCCCATGTAACAAACATTTACATTTTTTGTGCCTTTATATTTCTCTGCAAATGCAATACCTGCGCCAATCGGAATTTGACCTCCAACAATCCCATGACCACCATAAAAATGATGTTCCTTGCTAAAAATATGCATCGAACCTCCCTTTCCTTTCGAACAGCCAGTAATTTTACCGTACATTTCTGCCATAATACTGTTTGCACTTACACCCAATGCTAAAGCATGTGCATGATCGCGATAGGCGGTAATCATCGAGTCTTCTGGCCCCATTGCAGAAATTGCACCTGCCACAACCGCTTCTTGACCAATGTACAAGTGACAAAACCCACGAATTTTTTGTTGTCCGTATAGCTGACCCGTTTTTTCTTCGAACTTGCGCATCAGCAACATCGACTCAAACCATTTCAAATAGGTATCCTTATTTATTTCTACTGCACTCATGTTAGCGGTATTGATTTTTATTTACGAGAGCAAATCTAATTTTTTTTTCTTGTATTTTAAGGTAAAAAAAGACTAAAATCGTGATAAGATATTTTAGAATCAGGATTAGCAAATAAGATTCCATACTTACAGATTTCTTTCGAATTTAATTCTGCTAAGTGTTAAGAATACACACTATTATTTATGTGGATTAATAGCTATTTTATCTATATATCTAACAAGGCATTCATTTGCTGTGCGATCTAAGCGCTAAAAAGGTATTTAAGGCTAATAAAATAATTAGCACCCAAAAAATTTGGATAACACTTTCAAATAACCTATTTTTGTTTTCCTAACAATAAGCCCTAGTGGTGTACGTTTAAGTGTAAGTACTTCACAACCCAAACTTAACAGTATAACATGATTAAAAAGTTTTTGTTTTCGGCTCTCATCGTAGTATGTAGTTTTAGTGCAGTATTTTCGCAAACTAAAACCAAACAAGACAGCAAATTAGATGAAGACCCAGATAACCTAGCCTCGCAATATTTTTCGCAGGTAATGGGTGTAGCGGTAAATGCAACCTCTAATTTAAAATTATATAAATTTATTTACGAGTGGATAGGTACGCCTTACAGCTTTGGTGGTAATACAAAACGAGGAATTGATTGTTCTGCATTTGCCAAAACTATTTACGAAAAAGTATTTAACACAACTATCTTACGTAATTCACGGGATATTTTTAGCATGACAGACCCTTTATCTAAAGATGAGTTAAAAGAAGGTGATTTAGTTTTTTTTAAAATTAAAAGTAGGAGTATTTCTCATGTTGGTGTTTATTTAGGCGATAGTCGTTTTGCGCACTCGAGTTCTGG
>JACMOW010000019.1 GCA_014377775.1 Pedobacter sp.
AATTTTAACCCCACACCCAACATTTTTATGTAGCTTTGTATCCCGTACAAAAACAATTAAAAAGGCGTCAAAAACCTATTTAATTTCACAAACTCACAAACATGACTAAGTATATTTTTGTTACGGGCGGTGTTACTTCCTCATTGGGAAAAGGCATCATCTCCGCTTCATTAGCCAAACTTTTACAAGCAAGAGGTTACCGTGTAACCATCCAAAAATTCGATCCTTATATCAACATTGATCCAGGAACGTTAAACCCTTATGAACATGGCGAATGCTATGTTACCGAAGATGGTGCAGAAACAGATTTAGATTTAGGCCACTACGAGCGTTTTCTAAATACCCCAACCTCTCAGGCAAATAACATCACTACTGGCCGTATTTATCAAAATGTAATCAACAAAGAAAGAGCAGGCGATTATTTAGGTAAAACAGTACAAGTTGTACCTCATATTACCGACGAAATTAAGCGCAATATGCGTATTTTAGGAGATAGTGGCAATTACGACATTATTATAACCGAGTTAGGTGGCACCGTTGGCGACATTGAGTCGCTACCTTTTATCGAAGCCGTACGTCAGTTTAAATGGGAAGAAGGTTCTTCAAATGCAATTGTAATCCATTTAACCTTAATTCCTTTCTTAGCCGCTGCTGGAGAATTAAAAACAAAACCAACCCAACACTCGGTTAAAGCCCTATTAGAATATGGCATCCAGCCTGATATCTTGGTATGCCGTACAGAGCATCACATTAGTATGGATATTCGTAAAAAAATTGCGCTATTTTGTAATGTAAACGTAAATGCAGTAATCGAGTCCATTGATGCTTCCTCTATTTACAGCGTTCCCTTGTTAATGATGAAAGAGCAGTTGGATAAAACGGTGTTAAGTAAATTGAAACTTCCTTCTAAAGCTGAGCCTGATATGGAAAGCTGGAAAGATTTCTTGGGCCGCTTAAAAAATCCTACTGCCGATGTTAGAATTGGTTTAGTGGGTAAATATGTGGAATTACCAGATGCTTATAAATCGATAACAGAGTCATTTATCCATGCCGGCGCTAGAAATGAATGTAAAGTTAGAGTCGAGTACATTCCTTCAGAAAGCATTTATCCAGATAATGTAAAAGAAAAATTAGGGCATTTACAAGGCGTACTTGTGGCTCCTGGTTTTGGAAGTAGAGGTATCGAAGGCAAAATTGAAGCCATAAAATTCGTTAGGGAAAATGAAGTTCCTTTCTTTGGCATTTGTTTAGGTATGCAATGTGCAGTAATTGAATTTGGCCGAAATGTTTTAGGCTTAAAAAATGCAAATACAACAGAAATAGATGAAACTTCTGAGCATCAAGTAATAAACATGATGGAAGAACAGAAAAATATTACCGCAAAGGGCGGAACAATGCGTTTAGGCGCTTACCCATGTGATATTAAAAAAGGCACAAAAGCATATACAGCTTATGGCAAACAACACATAACTGAAAGACATAGGCATCGTTACGAATTTAATAATGCGTATTTAAAGCAATATGAAGATGCCGGAATGATTGCTTCAGGAGTTAATCCAGAGAGCAATTTGGTAGAAATTATTGAGCTTAAAAACCATCCATTTTTTGTTGGTGGACAATTTCACCCAGAATTAAAGTCAACAGTTGCTAATCCTCACCCACTTTTTGTTAAATTTGTCGCCGCTGCAATGGAGTATGCCAAAAAGAAAATCAAATAATACTAGTTTAAAATATAATAATGGATAGAAATACATTTACAGGCCTGTTCCTGATCATGGTGATTTTAGGAGCAGCTGTTTTCTTTATGAAACCAAGCGAGGCTGACATAAAGAAAGAAAGAGAAAAAGTTACAGCCGATTCGCTTAAAAAAATTGGGATTAAACCAACAACTAATTCAACCGCAGCAATTATCCCCATTCCTGTAGCAAAACCAGACTCAGTAGCGTCAAATGGTCCTTTTGGCACAAATCTTAACGGAACAGAAGCATTAACAGTCATAGAAAATGAGCTATTAAAATTAACATTTACCAATGTAGGTGGTAAAATAAAAAGTGTAGAAGTTAAAAATGAAAAAACTTATGCAGGAAAACCAGTTATTTTATTTAACGGAAATGATAATAAATTTGGTTTAAACATAAATATAGACGGTAAAATTATAAATACCAATAACCTATATTTTACGAGTATAAAAAATGGCAACAGCATGAATATGCGGGCCAATTATAATGCTGATAAATACATTGAATTTGTTTACGATTTAAAAGACGCAAGTAGCAATGTTAGCTTTAATGTCAACTTAACTGGTTTAAATGGTATAGTTCAAGGAAACACCCTTAGCTTAAACTGGGAAGCTACTTTATTGGAACAAGAAAAATCGGCAAAAAAAGAACAAGAACATTCAGCTCCTTATTATAAATATCTTCAACAAAACCCAGATCATTTGGGCATTGGTAAAGATGAGAAAATAGATTTAACTGGAGGAAAAATTGAATGGTTTTCGTTTAAGCAGCATTTTTTCTCTGCAGTTTTAATTCCCGCATTGCCTTTTGAAAAAGGAAATCTTGAGGTAAAAGTAAGTACAGAACCCGGTAAGGTAAAGTGGTACGGCGCAAACATGCAATTACCATTTAGTCAATTGGCTACACAAAGTTATGCCATGAAATTTTATTTCGGCACCAACAAATTCTCTACCCTAAAAGATCAAGGTCAGGATATTGAGAAACAAGTTGACATGGGTTATTGGCCCCTAAAATATATTAACAGATGGATTGTTTTACCCGTATTTAACTTTTTAGAAAGCTTTAGCTGGGGTTATGGATTAATCATTTTAGTATTAACTATTTTACTAAAGCTAGTGATGTCGCCATTAACTTATAAATCGTACATCTCGATGGCTAAAATGAGAATTTTAAAGCCGGAAATGGATGAGATTAAAGCAAAAGTGGGCGAAGATAACGCGACTCTATTACAACAAGAATATTTAAAATTATACAAAAAAGTTGGTGTAAATCCGTTAGGCGGATGTTTGCCAATGTTGCTACAACTACCATTTGTAATGGCTTTCTTCTTCTTCTTCCCTAACTTATTTGAGTTAAGAGGCCAAAGCTTTTTATGGATGAAAGATTTATCAACTTATGATGACTTTATAAAATTTGGTTTCACCGTTCCATTTGTTGGGGACCATTTAAGTTTAATGTGTGTATTGATGACCATCTCTACCTTAATTTATACTTATTTTAACAACCAAATTTCTGGTGCAACTGGCCAAATGAAATACATTGGTTACATCATGCCTATCATTTTCTTAGGCGTATTAAATAGTTACCCCTCAGGCTTAAATTATTATTACTTCTTGGCCAACATGCTAACTTTTGCACAACAGTATTTAATCAGAACAATGGTTAACGATGATAAAATCCATGCCATTTTACAAGAAAATAAAACTAAACCGCAAGCTGAGAAAAAGAAATCTAAATTTCAAACGAGGTTAGACGATTATATGCGTACGCAACAACAAGCTAAAATTCAGGAGAAGAAAAAGTAGGTTGTGTGTGCTAAGTTATTGGTTTAGGAGCTTAACTTTTTAATCTTTCTTTGTACACAAAAAGCACAGACATTGCACACAGCTTCGCTATGGCGACGCTGTGTTATTGCATATTATCCGATAAGATTCCATTAAAACAGCTTACACATTAAAAGCAAATTCTTATCGCACGTATAAAAAATGGAGTTCTCGTTGGTTTTTCTGCCAAAATCATACCGTACATTACGGTGTTATCAGAGAAAGAGTGGCAAATAGCCAATATGTAGGACAGGTTGTATTTTGAATAAATGAACTCAATTAAGAAACTAAAAAAAGCAAATAACCATTGGTTTGCAAAATTGGAATAGCATTATTTAAAAACCTCTTCAATACTTAAGCTAAAACCCGGCAAAATACACGAGGTAAATTGATCGGTTTTACGGTAGGGTTGATCTCCAATAAATAATCCATTCATATTTAGTATATATTTTAATATGCATTTTTCTGTTGGATCTACAATCCAGTATTCCTTTACTTTATGTTGTTCATAGACATTAAATTTATTCACCATGTCTTTCTTGCTAGTTGAAGGAGATAGCACTTCTATCACCACATCAGGAGCACCTAAGCAACCTCGTAGCTCTAACTTAGCTGCATCACAAACAATACACACATCTGGCTGTAATACCGTAAAAACGTCTTGATCGGCTGGAGAAGTATTCGGAAATCGAACATCAAAAGGAGAAACCAAAACTTCGCACTTCTGTTTCTTTAAAAAATGATACAGTTCTCCGTAAACTCTACCTGTTACTCGCTGATGTAGCGTTGTAGGTGCAGCCATTTTAAAAATTTTCCCCTTAATCAGTTCCAAACGCTCTTCAAATTCCCACCTCAAATAATTGGCATACGAATAAGTTCCCGAAAAATCAAGATCCTCTACCACACTTACTACCTCTGGTATTACATACGGTTTTGGTTTATTTTTTTGCGGTTTTAATTCTTTTGTCATCTCCCCTTAAATTTTAAACAAACCTATTTAAAGCTCCCTGGTAAAAAAAATTTTTTTGGTTGGTATTTTATCAACTAAATATTAAAAAATAATTCAGAAAAATTGACTAGCAAAAATGAATAAAGAGCCGCTTATCTAAACTTTTGTAAAATTTGGCATACAAATCATAAAATGTGCTTAAAATTTACAATTTTAGCTATCGATTGCAACAAACCATTAAACTTCATTAAAATCATGCAAAAAAAATTAACCTTTCTTTTTTTATTATGCACAAGCTTAGCGTATGCACAAAAAAAACCATTAGATCATACTGTTTATGATACTTGGGAATCTGTAGGTGCTAAACAGTTATCAAACGATGGCAATTGGGCAGCATATAGCATTAATCAACAGGAAGGTGATGCCAATTTATACTTTCAACATAGCCTAATTACTCAAAAATTAAAGGTCAATAGAGGAATGCTTTCTGCGTTTAGCCCCGACTCTAAATTCGCTGCCTTTGCCATTAAACCTTGGTATAAAGATACCAGGATGGCGAAAATTAAAAAGAAGAAACCAGACGATATGACTAAAGATACCCTGGGCATTGTAAATTTAACTTCCCTAGTGGTAACTAAAATCCCAAGAGTTAAATCTTTTAAGTTTCCTGAAAACGGAGTTGCGTTATTGGCATACCATATCGAAAAAGCAATAGACACCACTAAGAAAAAACCAGCAACGCCAACCACTGAGTCTAAAAATGATAACCTAAGCTATTTTGCGGATGATGAACCTGCAGCTACAGCAAAAGAAGGAACTGATCTTATCTTAAAAAACTTAACTACTGGTACAGAACGTACCTTTAAATTTGTAACAGATTATAGTTTTAGTAAAGAGGGTAAAAAAATGGTGTTCGCTTCATCTGGTTCTAAAAAAGATAAAACGGCACAGCAAGGTGTATTTCTGCTAAATACAGAAACGGGAGTATTAAAAACCTTAGTAAAAGGAAAAGGTAATTTTAAATCCTTCACATTTGATGAAGAAAGCGAACACTTAGCCTTCTTAGGTGAAACCAGCCCAGAAAAAGCAGAGATTAAAGACTTTAACGTTTACTACAATTCATTAACTCTCGATACCGCCCAAATTCTTGTAGACAAAGACGTAGATGGAATGCCACAAAAATATAACGTAAGTGGCGATGGTAAGATAAATTTCAGTAAAGATGGAAATAAATTATTCTTTGGCATCGCTCCTATCAAAAAGCCAAAAGACACAACGTTAATAGATTTTGAAAATGCCAAACTTGATGTGTGGGGCTATAAAGACGATTATCTACAACCGATGCAATTAAAAAATGTAGACCGCGAATCTAAAAAAAGCTTCTTATCGGTTATCGATATATACGGGGATCCTAAAATTGTACCTTTAGCAGATGCTAAATTGCCTGACGTCACCTTGGTAAATGAAGGCAACGCTGGTTTTGTATTGGCTTCTACCGATCATGGAAATCGTATCCCATCGCAGTGGACCGGGGGTTCGGTAAGGGATTATTATTTAATAGATGTTAAAACAGCCGCACGTAAAAAGATACTAGAAAGCTTTGATGGTACTGTATCTTCATCTCCTAGTGGGAATTATATCTTATATTATGACAAAAAAACCATGTTGTGGAATACCTATCAGGTATTAACTGGAAAAGTAACAACACTAAATACAGGTATGTCCGTTAAGTTCTTCGATGAAGAAAATGATGTGCCAGATGAGCCAAATAATTATGGTATTGCCGGGTGGACTGAAGAAGATAAAACGATTCTATTATATGATCGTTATGATGTATGGCAATTTTCTACGGATGGAAAATCAGCACCAAAAAATTTAACAAATGGTTTCGGTCGATTAAATAACATCACCTTTCGCGTGGAAAGAACTGATCCAGAATTCAGGTTTTTTGGCAAAAAAGATGTAATATGGTTAGATGCTGTGAACAATGTGACCAAAGAAAATGGCTTTTACCATAAAGCAATAAATGACAACAAAAATCCAGAATTGGTTATCATGGCACCCGCCAAATACTCTAATTTGGTAAAAGCGAAAAACGCTGATATTTATATTTTCGATAAAGGAAATTATACCACATCTCCCGAAGTATATATTTCAAAAGATGTTAAAATTTCAAGTAAAATAGCAAGTACAAATCCGCAACAAGCAAACTACAATTGGGGTACTGCCGAATTGGTAAAATGGACTACACCAAAAGGCTACAAATCGGAAGGGATTTTGTATAAGCCAGAAAATTTCGATCCGAATAAAAAATATCCAATGATTGTGTACTTCTACGAAAAACTTTCTGATGGTTTATACACTTATAAAGCTCCTGCTCCTTCAGCATCAAGTATAAATATCCCTTACTTTGTAAGCAATGGGTATTTAGTGTTTACCCCTAATATTAGCTACGAAACTGGGCACCCAGGCAAATCTGCAGAAGAATTTATCAATTCAGGTGTAGAAAGCCTAAAGAAAAACGCTTGGGTAGATGGTGATAAAATTGGTATTCAAGGACAAAGCTGGGGTGGTTATCAGGTTGCTCACCTCATTACAGCAACGAATATGTATGCAGCTGCTTGGGCCGGAGCACCAGTGGCAAATATGACTTCAGCCTACGGTGGAATACGTTGGGAAAGTGGAATGAATAGACAATTTCAATACGAAAAAACTCAAAGTAGAATTGGTGCCACCTTATGGGAAAAACCCGAGTTATACATCGAAAATTCTCCATTATTTCATTTACCTAAAGTTAAAACTCCAGTAGTAATCATGTCTAACGATGCTGATGGGGCAGTGCCATGGTATCAAGGCATAGAGATGTTTACAGGTTTAAAACGCTTGGGCAAACCGGTATGGTTATTAAACTACAATAATGAAGCCCATAACCTGGTGCAACGCCAAAACAGAAAAGATATTCAAATTCGTTTAGCTCAATTTTTTGATTATTACTTAAAAGGTGCGAAGGCTCCAGTATGGATGGCAAGCGGCATTCCTGCTACAGAAAAAGGAAAAACTTGGGGTTTTGAACTAACAGAAGAAAAACCCTAATTTAACTCGTCACTACCAGATGACGAAAACTGCTAACTAAAACTCATGGATGTTCGTGCAATTTTAGCAAATTATGATAACTTTAAAGCGCAACAATTAAAAAATCGCTTTTTAAAGCACAATGATGTGGTTTCTTTACTTGAAAAGCTACCCTCAACTTTTGAAGTACAAAAATTAGGCAACTCTTTCGAAGGTAAACGCATCAACGCAGTTAAATGGGGCAAAGGAAAAATTAAAATTTTACTCTGGAGCCAAATGCATGGTGATGAAGCCACTGGTACCATGGCGTTATTTGATTTATTTAATTTTTTACAAAGGGATACAGCACTGGCTCAACAGTGCCAGCTATACATCATCCCACTGCTTAACCCAGATGGTGCTGAACGATTTACCCGAAGAAATGCACAGCAAATAGACATTAACCGAGATTTTTTACAGTGCCTCACTCCCGAAGCTCAAATTTTAAAAGCATATCGCAATAAAATTAACCCTGATTTTTGCTTTACTTTACACGATCAAATCACCTTGTGGAGCGTAACTGGTTCACTTAAACCTGCTACACTTTCCTTCCTATCCCCCGCAATAGATCATCAACTTAGTACCAATCCCATACGAGAAAAAGCAATGTTGGTTATTGCCGATATGTTCGAAACCCTATCCCCTATTATCCCCGGCTGTATTGGTTTGTTTGATGATGAATACGAACCCAGAGCATTTGGCGATAACTTTCAAAAACTAGGTACAAGTACCATTTTAATCGAAGCAGGTGGATTAAAAAAAGATCCCGAAAAACAAGAGATTAGAAAATTCTATTTTGCAGCCATGCTAAAAGGGATAATGTCTATTGCAACAAAAAGTTATCTTAAAAAAAATACTTCTCATTATTTCGCCATACCAAAAAACAACAAACAAATTTTCCATATTCTTATTCACGGTTTAGTAATGGATGGAATAAAGACCAGTATTGGAATTAATTACGATGAATATCCCACACATGATGGAATGAGAACCGAAAAAATATATAGTATTCAGGATATTGGCGATTTGAGTTTCTGCGATGCCTACGAAACGTTCTCGTCCTCAAATTTTATTTCAAATGGAGTAATTATCTTTAATCAAAATGCACATTTTGAATTGTTTGATGAAAGTGAAATGATTTTATGTTTTCAAAATGGAAAGTTGTTTTAAAAATTACTACATTCAACACGCTAAATAAAATTAAATGACACTGAGTAGAATTTGGTCTGGCTTTATTATCGTTGCCATCGCGGTAGCCTGTATGAAATGTTTCTTTTTCGGGCAAACTGAAATCTTAAGTTGGATGGTAATTGGCAAGGCCGATGACCCAACAAATTTAACTAAAGTGGATGGTATTATTCAAACCTGTTGGACAGCAGTAGAGCTATGCATCAAACTAATCGGAATTTTAGCGCTATTTATGGGCTTTATGAGCATTGCCGAACGCGCAGGTGGTATTAGATTATTGTCTAGAATTGTAGGTCCATTTTTCTCTAAACTATTCCCAGAAATCCCAAAAGGTCACCCTTCTATGGGACACATGATTATGAATTTTTCAGCTAATTTACTAGGACTTGATAATGCTGCCACACCATTTGGATTAAAAGCCATGGAAAGCTTGCAAGAGCTCAACCCGAATAAAGATACAGCCAGTAACTCACAATTAATGTTTCTATGTTTACATGCAGCAGGCTTAAGTTTGATACCAGTAAGCGTAATCGCCATCCGAGCGTCGCAAAATGCATCCGACCCAACAGATGTATTTATACCTTGCTTAATCGTCACTTTTGTAGGCACAATGGCGGCCATGACAATTGTATCATTTAAACAAAAAATAAATTTATTTCAACCTATTATTATAGGTTGGATTTTAAGTATCTCGATCCTAATCGCTTTTATGGTTTGGTATGTAACCACATTAAATGCAGATGGAATTAAATCATTTTCAGGTTTATTGAGTAACGGACTAATATTAATGGTTTTTCTTTTTATTGTATTAGGCGGACTTTATAAAAAGATTGATGTTTTTGATGCATTTATTGATGGTGCTAAAAATGGATTTGAAACGGCCGTTAAAATCATTCCCTATTTGGTAGGTATGCTGGTAGCGATAAGCATGTTAAGAACAAGTGGCACCTTTGAAGTTGTTATTTTGGGTATTAAAAATATTTTTGCCTTTTTTGGAGCCGATACTCGCTTTGTGGAAGCATTACCAACCGCTTTAATACGACCTTTAAGTGGAGGAGCTGCGAGGGGAATGATGGTAGATACGATGACCGCTTATGGCGCTGATTCTTTTGCTAGCAAGTTATCAGGAGTTTTTCAAGGTGCCGCTGATACCACATTTTATGTAATTGCCGTGTATTTTGGTTCAGTAAGTATTAAAAATACGCGTTATGCAGTTGGCGCTATGCTATTGGCCGATTTAGTTGGGGTATGTACCGCAATTGGCTTAGCATATTTGTTTTTTGGATAAACTCGTTTGTATCTATTTCCCTAACTGACCAATAATTTGATCCAATACCTTTTGATCGATAATAGCATATTTTGAATAACACCATTTAGACGTTTTTTCATCAAGCCAAACACAAAAAGAATGGCAGTTTTCGAGAATAACGGCATATGTTAAATGAAAATCGTCGTGAATTCTCATGCAAAAACCTTTAAAAGTTTTGCCATTAACATCAAACTGAAGGTTTAAATAATCGCTTAACATCATAAATTTGGTTTTAGGTATTCATTAAACAAATTTCTAATTGAAATGTTTCGTGAGCGTTAAATTTTTGATAAGAAATTATCCAATCTTCAATATAGTGGAATATCCTTCGGAACTAATCAATTTTTAGCCTAATCTTGTTACTTATCTACTCAAGATATCAGCAAACAATGCATAACTTCGCAACCTCGCCTGATGATCAAAAATATGCGAGGTTACCATTACTTCATCAACTTGAGTTTGATTAAGAAAAAATTGCAGATCTGATTTAACCTTCTCAACACCACCAATAAAAGAAATCGAAAGCATCTGATGCACCGCTTCCTCTTCCATTTCGTTCCATATCAAATTCATATCCAAAACAGGAGGCTGTAATAATTGTCGTTTTCCAGTAACAATTCCCATAAAAAGTTGTTTCAACGAAGTTGATAAATGTAACGCTTCATCCTCAGAATCGGCAACCACTGCATTTACACAAGCCATTACATAAGGCAGACTGCATTGTTTAGAAGGTTTAAAATTATCTCTGTAAATTTGAATAGCAGCTAAAAATTGTTGTGGTGCAAAATGGCTCGCAAAGGCATAGGGTAAGCCATACGCTGCAGCCAAATGTGCGCTATCTGTACTCGAACCCAAAATCCAAATGGGTACATCTGTGCCTTCGCCAGGAATTGCACGAACTTTTGCGTTACTATTTTCGGCAGATAAATAGGCCTGTAATTTCCTTACATCAGTGGGAAAATCATGCGCGGCATTAAACCTTTCGCCTCTAATGGCCATAGCCGTAAGCTGATCGGTACCAGGAGCTCTGCCCAAACCCAAATCAATACGATTGGGATAAAGGGTGGCCAAAGTTCCAAACTGTTCAGCAATAACAAGCGGAGAGTGATTTGGCAACATTATTCCGCCAGACCCTACCCTAATTTTTGTGGTTTTTTCGGCAATATGACCGATTAACAGCGAAGTAGCAGAACTTGCTACACTAATCATGTTGTGATGCTCGGCAAACCAATACCGTTCATAACCCCAATCTTCGGCATGACGAGCTAAATCAACACTTCTTTTAAAGGTATCTGCAGGGGTTTTGCCTTGAATAACGGTAGCTAAATCGAGTATGGAGTAAGATAAAGAAGATAAATTTGTATCGCTCATAAAATTCTTTGAACAAAGATAGATGGGTATTTCTCGATATTATATTTAAATTGAAATAGATGACATCAGTATGGCTAAACAATTGCGACAATTATACGTTATTTAATAAAAACGCTAATGAATGGTCCATTTTATCTCGCCCTTATCTTTGCCATACCCGTAGCTTGCATTGCATGGACGGTTACCAAAGAAGAAATTTTTAAGGAACCACGTGACTATTGTATAGAAAAATCTAACTCTTGCACTTCATTATGGAAAAGAAAATTTTTCTATCTATTTACCTGTGAATATTGCTTTAGTCATTATGTTACCTTAGGCATGCTAATTATGACCAATTATACGCTGATTTTTGACGATTGGCGAGGCTATATTATTTCCGGATTTTCTATTGTTTGGATGGCCAATGTATACATGAGTATTTACAATTTAATCCGAATAGATCTCAAAAAAAACAAAATCATCACCGAAAAAGAAGAAATTTTAAAAGAAAAAGAAGCTGCCAAATAATCTACTATGCTCTATTAAATTATGTTCATTTTTAGCTACCTTTCGGTGCTTAATTCATAATATTATTAAGCATTAATTAATTTGAAATGAAGGGTAAAGAAAAAGAAGATAAAGTATTTAGCGAGGAAATAAAGAAACCATCCGATTTTAAATTTGGCGCCAAAGTTGCCAATGCATTCGACGATATGGTTGAACGTTCGGTTCCATTTTACAATGAGATTCAACGAATGATTATCGAATTAGCTGCCGAACATGCATTACCCAACACCAATGTAATCGATTTAGGCTGCTCTACTGGTACCACTATGATTGGATTAAATCCTTTTGTAAATGAGAACATTAAATTTATAGGCATAGACGACTCAAACGAAATGCTAAAAAAATGTAACTTAAAATTACAAGAAGCAAATTTTAAACGGGAATATGAACTCGTCTTGGGCGATTTGCACCAAGAGATTAAGATAGGAAATGCTTCAGTCGTGATTTTATGTTTAACGTTACAGTTTGTACGACCAATTCATAGAGAGAAATTATTAAAACGAATATTCGACGGACTAGTTTCTGGTGGTGTACTTATTATTTCTGAAAAAGTATTAGCAGAGGATAGCTTGTTCAACAGAAATTTCATCAAATATTATTATGACTACAAACGTCGCAACCAATACAGTGAAATGGAAATATCCCAAAAAAGAGAAGCACTCGAGAATGTACTGATCCCATACAAGTTGAGCGAAAACATTACGATGCTGAGAGAGGCAGGTTTTTCGCATACAGAAACCTTCTTTAAATGGTATAATTTTTCAGGATTCATCGCTATCAAAAACTAAAAATGATCACAATCGGCAACTTTTTTTTCAAGTACAGAAACTTCTTATTCATCTTCCTTTACCTTGCCTTGTTTATCCCCTCAGCCCCACTTTTTAAAGAAGCACAATTCGGCCCCAACTACCCATTATTTATTGGTTTGTTTATTACAATATTCGGACAACTTATTCGCGGCGTAACCATCGCTTTAGCCTATATTATTAGAGGTGGAAAAAATAAAAAAGTACATGCCGATGATTTGGTAACGGAAGGTATCTTTAAACATTGTAGAAATCCATTATATGTTGGAAATATTTTAATGCTTGTAGGCGTTGGCATACTCATTAACTCCTTATTGTTTACAACGTTGTTTATCCCATTATTCTTGTTCATTTATCAAGCTATCGTACTTGCGGAAGAAAATTTCTTGCGAAACAAATTTGGAGAACAGTTTGATGCCTATTGCAAAAAAGTAAGCAGATGGTTCATAAATTTCAATGGAATGTTTACAACCATTGGCAGCATGAAATTTAATGGCAAACGTTGGTTAACGAAAGAATACAATACGCAAACGGTGTGGATGTTGGGCATAGTGTTTATTCTCTTGTTTTACTATCCACAACTAACCCAAAACGATACTGCACTTAGAAATCTCTTGTTCGGTATTGCCTGTGTTTTATTGGCAATTTATTACTTAAGTATTCGCTATTTAAAGAAGAGTGGAAAATGGGTATCTTAAGTTGAACAAAAAGAACCAGCGCCATATCCGAAATGGAAGATCGCGGCGCTTTTATGAGTGTAAATGCTTCAGTGTAAAAACATTACAACACCGTTGGGTACGTGAATTATTGGTATTTTTTCATTAAGTATTTTTTTAACGTGGAGGGTTAGTAATTTAACTAAGAAGATGATACGCAATTAAACCTTCCATTGGCGATTTATTAATTTTCCCCACATCCATTCCATAGTTATTCGCTACTTCTTTTAGCTGATCGGTAAAAGTAAATCCTATTGATCCAATACTATTTAAGGAATATGACTTATAATCAGGGTACAAACTAACAATATTTTCAAAAAAATCGATAAATGCCATCCTAACTAATTTTTTGATATATGGATGGTGAATGTGTTTAAATAAGAAAAGTGTGAACTTGGCGCTGTACCTATTTTGAAG
>JACMOW010000150.1 GCA_014377775.1 Pedobacter sp.
ACGATTCGATAGAAGAGGGCATATTATCAGATGGCGAAAACTTACATCAAAAACTGGATGTTAACCTATTATTGCAGAAAATAAAATTAGATATTGGTTAAGGCGATAGAAATGCAGATATTCGAATAATGAAGATACTATATGCCATACAGGGCACAGGTAATGGGCATATTAGTAGAGCAAGGGAAATTGTACCCTTGTTACAAACATACGGCGATCTTGATATTTTGATATCTGGTACGCAGGCCGATGTTAAATTAACCCAAGAAATAAAGTATCAACTGCATGGGTTTAGCTTTGTTTTCGGTAAAAATGGAGGGGTAAATCATTTTAAAACTTGGAAGAACATGAATTTATTCCAGTTTAGAAAAGATATGGAGGCGGTACCTTTAACAGATTACAACCTCATCATCAACGATTTTGAACCCGTTACAGCATGGGCTTGTAAAACACAAAAAATAGAAAGTGTTTCATTAAGCCACCAAGCTGCATTTAAATCTAAAAAAGTACCACGCCCTAAAACGATCGATTGGGGTAAGTTAATTTTAAGTCACTATGCGCCCACTACCCACCATGTTGGCTTCCACTTTAAGCGGTACGACGATTATATTTATACCCCAGTTATTAGGAGTGAAATACGTGGCTTATCCATCAGCAATTTAGATCATTATACGGTGTATTTGCCAGCGGTTTCAGATCAAAACCTAGTTAAATTACTACAGCAAATCCCTATGGTAAGATGGGAGGTTTTCTCCAAGCATACCCAACATAGCTATTCGGTGGGCAATGTATTTGTGCAACCTATACATAACGAGAAATTTAATGCAAGCTTGGCCAGTTGCGAAGGTTTGTTTACCGGTGGCGGATTTGAGGGCCCTGCCGAAGCTTTGTTTTTGGGAAAGAAATTATTGGTAGCCCCAATGAAATTTCAATACGAGCAACAATGCAATGCTTATGCGCTAAAGCAATTGGGAATCCCTGTTATTTGGGGCAGCACCAAAAATTGGATACCCACCATCAAACAATTTATCAACGAGCCGCAAACCCATCAGTTTAACTTTCCTGATGAAACGGCAATGATTGTAGCTAAGGTAGTAAGGGATTTTGCAAGATAATTTTCTTTACTTTGCTTCACGCAAAATATGATTAATCAGTTTCGAAGTTTAAGTCCCGTTAACCTCTTGCTACTTGTAGCCTTTACTTTTTTTATGCGGCTGGCTATATTTATTAATTTGCCCGAAAGGCTCGATTTCGAATTTTTAGAGCCCTATGCCAAATTGCTGATCCAAATCCCTTCTGCAAGCTCATTTTCGCCATTAGCAAACGTTTTTTTCGCTACCTTATTGGTCATTATCCAAGCACTTATTTTCAATATCGTCATCAATAAACACAGCCTATTAAGCAAGCCTACCTATTTGCCAGCCTTATTATATGTTACAGGTTCCAGTTTGTTTTTACAGTTTTTAATCGTCAGTCCACCCTTAATTTGCAATTTCATATTAATATGGATGATGGATAAGTTCTTAAAAATGGGAAAATCGCCAAATGCCATCATGATGATGTTTGATATTGGGATGCTCATTGCCTTGGGTACTTTAATTTATTTCCCCTTTATTGTGCTTTTGGTGATGCTTTGGTTAAGCCTGCTACTGTACCGTTCATTTAATTGGAGAGAATGGGTATCAGGGCTCATTGGCTTTTTAACCATTTTCTTTTTCATTGCTGTTTTTTATTATTGGAATGATAATATTACGCAGTTCTTCCAAATTTGGAAACCATTAATTAATAAATTTCCTTCGATACTTAAAATAAACTATAACGATTATGTGGTGCTTTTACCTGTTGCAGTAATTATTGTACTCGCCACTTTACAATTGCGCGAAAACTTCTTTAGGAGCTTCATCAGTACCCGAAAGGCATTTCAGGTGCTATTTTTCATGTTTGTAGTGGTTATAATTAGTTTCTATACCAAGCCCGATTTTAGGGTGTACCATTTCTTGCTTAGCGTGCCACCAGGCGCCGTACTTTTAGCTTACTATTTTTTTAATGCAAAAAAGAGGTGGTTCTATGAATCTTTATTTGCCATATTAATTATCAGTATTCAATATTTTCTGTTTGTTTAATGTTCGCTCATCGCCGCGGGGCTCCTACCTTTTTCTTGATAAAAAGGTAGCCAAAAATCAAGGCTGTAAATCTTAAGTATCGTAATAATACGTCAATTGTTTTATGTCGCAGGCCAAGCCGTTCGGCTGAAGTAGCCTCACTCCTGCGCCCTGCTTATTTTTTGATAAAAGAGCAATTTTTAACAAACAATTAACTATTATCACTCCTTAAGATTTAAGGCCGTCTAGCTGGGGGCATAACCCACCGTTCGTGGAA
>JACMOW010000151.1 GCA_014377775.1 Pedobacter sp.
AAATGTTTAAAACTCTTTTACGTTTAAAAAAACAATAATCCTTACTTTCGCCATTTAAACCCGTATCGTCAATCCATGAATTTTCGTCTACTATCCTTTTCACTCCTGCTCTCTCTCATTACCATTTCATCTTGTTCAAGTCAGGAAGAAAAAACCAAAAAAGCTGAAGCCGACAAGAAGATTAGGGTTAAAGCTGATGATATTGCCGACCAAGAGTTATTGGCTTATGATCCTAAAAAAGGAGACCGTTGGATTGCCGACTTTGTGCAGAATTTGCATCGAAAATCTGGTTTTAATGGCAACATGCTTGTAGCGAAAAAGGGAAAGATTTTATATGAAAAATCAATAGGTTGGGCAGATTACCTACACCGCGATAGCTTAAAGATTACTTCCGAATTTGAATTGGCCTCCGTTACTAAAACGTTTACTGGGGTGGCAATCATGCAATTGATAGAGGCTGGAAAGCTAAAACTTACCGATAATGTAAAGAAGTTTTATCCAAATTTCCCTTACGAAGGCATTACGGTAGAACTGTTACTAACACACCGAAGCGGGATGATGAATTATGTTTACTTCATTGACGATATTTGGCGTAAAGAAAAAAGAAATCAAAAGAAGGGGGTATCCAATCAGGAGGTAATGCAGGTAATTGCTGATAAAAAGCCCAATCGCTATACCAAACCCAACGATCGATTCCATTATAACAATTCGAACTATATGGTTTTAGCGGCCATTATTGAGAAAGTAGTTGGCAAAACTTATGCTGAATACATGATGGATAACATTTTTAAACCTGCTGGGTTGAAGAATACACATGTGTACTCAACCACGGTATATCCTAAAATTCCAGTTGATGTGGTGGGCCACGATCGTACTTGGCGCTATTCGGTAGCGCAGAATTTTTTAGATGGGCCAGTTGGGGATAAAGGGATTTACAGTACACTGCACGATTTAGTTTTATTTGATAAATATCTAAAAAACGGCCGGTTACTCGACAAAAAGAGTTTAGATTCTGCCTATAAAGGCAGAAATAAACCTGTAAATGGGCATTTCAATTACGGTTACGGTTGGAGAATGTTTGATGGGAAAGGAATGGATAAAGTAGTGTACCATACCGGTTGGTGGCATGGTTTCCGTCACATCTATATTCGCGATTTAGACAAAGACATTGTGGTGATTTTTTTAGGTAATTTAACAAATGGAAGCTTAATGCACCTAGACGAGCTTTTCAAATACTTAAAGATGCCAATTATCAGAAAAGGAGCGTATTCAGGTTCAGGTTCGTTACCGGGGAGCGATGAAGATTAACTTATCTTATCAAAAGCAATTGCTCTTCTTCGCTTTTCTAAATAATTTTTCAGCAAAACGTTTTCAGCTTTTTCTAGCATCGCATCTTGCTCGAACAACTCGATCACCGTATTTCGGGCTTCTTGTAAAATAACTTGGTCTTTTGCCAAATTGGCCATTTTAAGTTCCAATACCCCGCTTTGTTGCGTGCCCGTAATGTCTCCCGGACCGCGCAATTGCAAATCAATTTCCGAAATCTCGAAGCCATCATTTGTTTTTACCATGGTTTCGAGCCTCAACTTTGAGTTTGGCCCCAATTTAGCAGACGACATTAAAATACAAAAAGATTGCTCGGCGCCACGCCCTACTCTACCCCTTAGCTGATGCAATTGCGATAAGCCAAACCGCTCTGCATTTTCGATAATCATTACCGAAGCATTTGGCACATTAACGCCTACTTCAATAACGGTTGTAGCCACCATTATCTGACTTTTACCATCAATAAAGCGTTGCATTTCATAAGCCTTATCGGCATTACGCATCTGCCCATGTACAATACTAATCTGGTAATCGGGTAAGGGAAATTGATAGCGCATTTGCTCTACGCCCGCCTCCAAATGCAACAAATCTAATTTTTCACTCTCTTTAATTAGCGGATAAACAATATACACTTGCCTACCTTTGGCAATTTCCTGCTTCATAAAACCAAACATCCGCAAACGCTGACCTTCGTATAAATGCTTCGTCTCTATCGGCTTTCTGCCTATCGGTAATTCATTAATTACAGACACGTCTAAATCTCCATATAAAGTCATGGCCAAAGTACGTGGAATGGGCGTCGCGGTCATCACCAAAATATGTGGCGGGATATTATTTTTTCTCCATAATTTAGCCCTTTGCTCTACCCCAAAGCGGTGTTGTTCGTCAATCACCACCAAACCCAAATTCTTAAACTTTACCTTATCTTCTATTAAAGCATGGGTGCCTATCAAAATGTCGATTTCCCCCAGTTCGAGTTGCTGATGCAATAACGTACGTTGCTTTTTAGTTGTACTGCCAGTTAATATAGCAACCTTAGCCAAATCATTGTTTAACAATGAAGCAATAGAATGATAATGTTGGCGAGCCAGAATCTCAGTGGGCGCCATCATGCAGGCTTGGTAGCCATTATCATTCGCCAATAGCATGCTCATCAAGGCCACCACAGTTTTTCCGCTACCTACATCACCCTGTATTAACCTATTCATCTGAATACCACGTTGGGTGTCCAATCTTATTTCCTTGATCACCCGCTTTTGCGCATTAGTTAATTCAAAAGGCAATACTTTTGTATAAAAGGTATTGATCTTGTCGCCTACCGTATTAAACAGCGCTCCTTTAAACTTTAGGCTTCGCATTTGCTTATTGTGTAATAGCTGTAACTGAATAAAAAAAAGTTCTTCGAACTTTAAGCGGCGTTCTGCTTGTTGAAGGGTAAAGGTATCTTTTGGGAAATGGATATATAGTAGCGCTTGTTTCTTGCTTATGAGTTTATACTTTTTGAGGATGTAATTAGGTAAAGTTTCCCTCACTTCATTGATGTGGAGTTCAATAATATGATGGATGAGCTTTTGGATCCCCTTACTATCTAAAAAAATCCTTTTCAATTTCTCGGTAGCGTTATAAATTGGTTGTAGGGTTAAATTACCTGTAACCCCCACCTGCCGTGGGTACATCTCCATATCGGGATGAGAAATACTAAAGCTATGGTTAAACAAATTGGGTTTACCAAAGGCGATGTACGTACTTCCCTTTAAAATATGCTCTTCTACCCACTTTAAACTTTGAAACCAAACCAACTCCATGGTTCCAGTTTCATCTGTGAACTTAGCTACAATTCGTTTCTTATGCTTTTCGCCAATCACCTCTTTAGTGCTTATTTTGCCAATAACTTGCACTACGGGCATATCCTCACTTAATTCGTTCATTTTGTAAAAACGCGTTCGATCTATGTATCTGAATGGGTAATGATGTAAAAGTTGCTCGTAGGTGGTTATACCAAGCTCTTTTTGTAAAAGTTCGGCACGTTTCGGACCTACGCCCTTAAGGTATACCAGTGGTGTATCTAAATTTGAGGCAAACAAGTGATGCTATTTTCTTTTAAAAGTAAAAATATCTTTTATCAAGTTCCAATTAAATAGAAAAACAGCACCAAATAATAACAGATAAGCTAAAAATTGGTGTATACTTATTTTCTCGTCGAAGTATAAAACAGCTACAGTAAAGGCAATGATTGGGTTTAGGTAAATGATCACACCGAGTGTGGATGAAGGAATACCTATTAAGGCATAAAGACTTAAAAATAGAGGGATAACCGTAAATAGTGCTGCAATAATAACAATATGACTCCAAAACCAAACGCCTTCCGGGAAACCTTCATGATGGTAAATATAAAACGGCAACATCAATAGCACGGCTATCGTAATTTGTAATGCCAATACATTTAGCTTATCCAAATGTTGCATTTTTCGTTGTATAATTAAATAGAAGGCATATAATGCTGCAATTACAACAGACCAAGTTACTTCATTTATTGATCCCGTGGCCAACATCACTATGCTAACGCACGCCACGGCTAAAGAAAAGAGTTGAAGCTTTGAAAGATTTTCTTTAAGGATTAAGTAGCCGCCAAATGCAGTAATTAATGGGCAAACCATGTAAGCAAAGGCGCCCGATTTAATGCTCACATTATTAATTGCATAAATAAACGTGTACCAATTTAGGGTGAGTAAGATGGAAGCCCCAATAACTTGATAAAATATGATTTTTCGCGTTTTCGGTAAAGTTGCTTTAAAATATTGAACGTCGGTTATGAGTTTCTTTCTACGAAATAGGAAGATAGCAATCCAAATCACCAATAAAGATGTAAATATGCGATAATATAATATCTCTTCAGCGGGGTAAACCTTTAAATTACGAAGTGGTATAGAAAAAAAGCCCCAAATGGTAACGGATAAAAAAGCAGCTAATAAATAACGAGATTTCGACTTCAAAGAACCTTATCCTTTAAAAGCGGTTACCGAGATTTCTACATTTACACCTTTTGGCAAGCCCTTAACTGCAACTGTTTCACGAGCAGGATAAGCACCGTCAAAATAAGCACCATATACTTCGTTAACGGAAGCAAATAATTCCATGTCTGATAAAAAAATAGTTGTTTTAATTACATGTTCAAAAGCGTAGCCCGCTTCTAACAGCACAGCCTTAACATTACGCATTACTTGGTGTGTTTCTTCAATAATTGAGCCTAAATTAATTTCTCCATTTTCTGGGTTGATCGCAACTTGACCAGATACAAATAAAAAACCATTTGCAATTACCGCTTGACTGTATGGCCCGATAGGGGCAGGAGCATTTTTGGTATTAATTATTGTTTTCATTTATTTATTTAATATGAACCATTGGAATAATTTCCATGCTATACCTCCAACAAATAATAAGATTGCAATTGCATTGATCCAATGCATTACCTTAATATTAAAATTGCTTGGTCTTGTAGGATCGCTTTTCCTAAAAAAATACATGTTGTAAAGGTATGGATAAAAAAAAGTCCCGACGTATTGCCGGGACTTTTTTTTCGTGATTAAGAAAGATTAATTTCTTGAGCTTTCAACACGACGGTTTTGAATGCGACCTTCTTCAGTATCGTTTGAAGCTATTGGATTAGCTTCGCCAAAACCCTTTGCAGTAACTTGATTGGCATTTACACCAGAGTTTACTAAATAAGTTTTAACAGAGTTAGCTCTGTCTTTAGATAACTTCATATTGTATGCGGCAGTTCCTTCGCTTGAAGCATAACCTTTTGCAGTTATTTTACCACCGTTTTCACGCAATGTAGAAGATAATTTATCTAAGACTGGATAAGCTTCAGTTTTTAAAACTGAACTATTAAATTCAAATTGGATAGTTTCCCAACCCGATGCCATTGGAGCTGTTGCTTCTGCTACAACTGGTGCAGGTGGAGTTGGAAGTGGGCAACCTGAACCATCTACTTTAGTTCCCGCAGGAGTTCCAGCACATTTATCAAATTGATCAGCAACACCGTCGCCATCACTATCTTTTTTCAAATCTTCGATTGATTTTTCAACGTTAGAAACACGATTTTTCAATGCTTCAACTTCTTGACGTAATGAAGGATCTTTCAATTCATCATACATTAAAGCAAGTGGATTTACCCAATCCAAGTTAGGTTTAGCTTTCGAACCTAAAGAGAATTCTAAACCAGCAGCAAGATAGCTCCATTTATCAAAATTCGGTGGATTACCAGTAGTAACACCATTTAGGTTATAATCGTCCAAGAAGTTCATGGTGTAGTTTAAGTTAAATGATACATTATCAGAAACTTTAAATTTAACACCTGCACCTACTGGAATATAAGCACCATGATAGTATTTATCTCCACTAGCTGGTCTTTGTTGTGTAACTGTTCCATTAGCTGCAGTAACATCTGGTTGGTAACCTACTAAACCGTAACCAGCATGCAAGATGAAATTAACAGCGTTTTCACGACGTAAAAAGTCAACAGTTGCAACGTTAACTACACCTCTAATGTCAGCTGAGTAGCCAAGTTTAGTTTCAAATTCTCTAACACCGTTTAAAACACCGCCAGTTGCATCTTTGTTGCTACCAGAAAGTTTGCCTCTCATAATGTTACCTTCCAAGCCAAAAGCATGACCTAGTTGTTTACGGATTGAAACGCCGTAACCCAAGTTAACATCCCAATTGGTAAAATCATTTCTACCACCTAATAAAACGATTGGGGTGGTAACACCTGCATTAACACCTAATGACCAGGTTCTGTATTGAGCTCTTCCACCAAACACTTTGGCAGATGAAGAAGAGGCAGGAGCATCCTGAGCACTAACGAGAGATGTTGCTCCCATCAATACTACTAAAGAGGCAACTACACCTTTTTTTAAAGTAGAATAATTCATAATTTTCTTTTTTAAGGTTAAACAAATATTAATTGTGCAATTTTTTGTAGAACAAAATTAAACAAATTTTTATAATCTCAAAATACTATACAAACTCCGTTCCAAACTTAAAAGAGTTTAAAATTTTAATTCGATTTTGTAGCATATTTTTACGAATGTAACTAATATAAAGAAGAAAAATTAAATAAAAATCCTCCACGTGTTAAAAGCAGGCGTAATTTCTCTAAAATTTTAAAAAAATGCGTTTTCTAAACTGTCCTAATCGATTATACAAAGAAGTCCTTTTTTTAAGACACCTCTACTTCCATCCCTCCACAAACCTATAAATATTAAAATCCAACTTTAAAGCCGCTTCAGCGATATCCTCCCTGAGCCTTACTTTATCAATGTTGGCCATTCGTTTTTGTTGAATAATTTTAAATGCTTTCTCGGCATAAAGGAATTTTTTACGCTCGTTATTTATACTCTCGGGTTTAATTATCCATTTACATAGCGCATCTATACCTTCGTTTTTGTGAGCAACGGTTTTAAAAATTGGAATATTTTGATGTTGCTGACTCATTAATTTCTTAAGATTATTTGCAAAGGTTGCGGCGCCTTCACGATCGGCCTTATTTACCACAAAAGCCTGTGCAATTTCCATGAGGCCTGATTTTATGTTTTGAATCTCATCGCCCGATTCGGGCACTTGCACCACTATGGTTTTATCTGCCAGTCCGGCAATTTCTACTTCCGATTGACCAACACCAACGGTTTCCACCAAAATCAAATCAAAATTACTCGACCGAATCAGATCAATCATTTC
>JACMOW010000152.1 GCA_014377775.1 Pedobacter sp.
AGTTATTCGGACTGAAAAGGATAAACTAATATCGGTTCCTTACCACGTAATCTATGCTTCAGAGCTTCAAAAAGCAAGCAATCTGTTAAAACAAGCGGCAATGTTAACGGATGATGAAGGGTTTAAAAAATACTTGAATTTAAGAGCAGAGGCTTTGGTAACGGATGACTATAAAGCGAGCGATTACGCATGGCTTGATATGAAAACAAACGGATTAGACATTATTATTGGTCCGATAGAAAACTACGAAGATAAATTATTTAACGCACGGGCAGCTTTCGAATCTTACGTTTTAGTAAAAGATAAAGTTTGGAGTAAACGCTTATCAAAATACGTATCCATGTTGCCCGCATTACAAAAAGGTTTGCCAGTAGCTGCGGCATATAAAAGGGAAGTACCAGGTACCGATTCAGAATTAAATGCTTACGATGTAGTGTATTATGCAGGCGATTGTAATGCCGGTTCCAAAACTATTGCCGTAAATCTGCCAAATGATGAAGAAATTCAGCAAAAGAAAGGAACACGTCGTTCACAATTAAAAAATGCAATGCTGGCTAAATTTGATAAAATTTTGGTACCCATTGCGAATGAACTCATTGATAAAGATCAGCAGAAATACATCAAGTTTGATGCATTTTTCGCTAATGTTATGTTTCATGAAGTAGCACATGGATTAGGCATAAAAAATACAATTAATGGCAAAGGAACAGTACGCAATGCATTACAAGCACAGTTTTCGTGGTTGGAAGAAGGAAAAGCAGATGTTTTAGGCCTATATATGGTTACGGGATTGCTCAAAAAAGGCGAACTGGAAGGTGATATTAAGGAATATTACACCACCTATATGGCGGGTATTTTACGCTCGGTGCGTTTTGGTGCATCAAGTGCACATGGCAAGGCCAATATGCAATGCTTTAATTATTTTAAGGAAAATGGAGCTTTTGAAAGAACAACTAATGGCACGTATCGTGTAAATTTCGAGAAGTTTGCTACGGCTATGAATGGCTTAAGCAATGTTATTCTTACTTTACAAGGCAACGGCGATAAAACGGCGGTAGAAAAAGCACAAAAAGAAAAAGGAATAATTGCAGCAGAATTGCAGGCGGATTTGGATCGTTTAAGCAAAAAAGGAATTCCAGTTGATCTTGTTTTTGATCAAGGAGTTGATGTGTTGGGGGTGAAGTAAATTAAACATGCATTTTTACAATTTCTTCAAAAGCATGGATATCAAAAGGCTTGGCCAAGTAATTATCAGCCCCTGCTTTTTCGGCTAGCGCTTTTACGTCGTTATTAGCTGAAAAATAGATTACTGGGATGTGTTTTAGCAATGGATTATTCTTTAATTCCTGAGTGGCCTCAACACCGCCAACATCTGGTAACCAATTGTCCATGAAAATTAAGTCGGGCATATAGGCAGCTACTTGAATACTGATATCATTAGATGTTGCCGAAGTTTTAATTTCGTAACCCGCATCTTCGAGAATTAAAGTGCATAATTCTAAAATATCGGTATTATCATCAAAAATAAATACTTTTTTGTTCATCTTATGGATTGGTATTAAACTAATGAATTAATATAATTTGCCATATCTTCTATCTTGAGGACTTGGTCTATTTCTACTTTTAAAATGGCCTGTTCTGGCATGTAAGCCATTGAAGCAGTACTTGGGTCTTGTGCTAATGCTAAACCGCCATAACTTTTCATGATTATTAACCCATTAACACCATCGGTGTTTGATCCAGACAGTAATAAACAGGCCAACCTATCGATGTAGACTTCGGCGGCAGATTGAAAGGTAACATCAATTGAAGGTCTGCTATAGTTTATCTTTTCTGAGTAATCTAAAGAGAAAGAAAAATCTTTTTCTATTAGTAGATGATAATCAGAAGGTGCAATGTAAATGGTTTTCGCATTAATTTCCTCTTTTTCTTCTAC
>JACMOW010000153.1 GCA_014377775.1 Pedobacter sp.
TCGTCTAAAATGGCGTAATGAAAATTACCACCTATTTTCCTCTTAAGGGCAAAACTTTTCTGCCCAATCCTTCTCTCTGCATGCCACTTTTTTCCAACACCTTGATAGATGCTAAAAATCGGAGTAGTAATTTCTTAAAATTGATTCCCATTCCTTTTCCGTGACCTATTAACTGGAACGAAGCTAGAATGGAAATCTGTAGCAATCCTGTGGACTGCCTGCTTAAAACTTATAGCTATAACCTAACCTAAAAACCTGTGTCTCCAAATAATCTGTACTATTATAGATAAAGCCGTTTCCTATGATACTTCTCTTTGTTTTTAGTGTACCCAAAATATCAGTCCCATTCAGGAACAGTTCACCCTTTCCTTTTTGAATTTGTTTTTTAACACCCCCCGTAGAAATCACAAAATTATTGGTCTTCAGTTTATCAAAACCAATATAGCTCGCAATTAGATAATAGGTTCCATCGGCTATTCCAGTAATCTTGTATTGACCTTTACTGTCCGTCACTTCTTGTTTAATAAGCTGCTGGCTATCTTGTTTCATCAGGACTAAGGTTACAAACTCTAATGGCTTTGTGGGCGAAGCTTCTGTAACTTTCCCCACAATTGTTCCATTATTTTGCGCAAATACGGAAATTGGCCCTAGTAGTAAGCATAACAACAAATAATTTCTATATCTTTTCATAATTATCTGCATAGATAATTATGAAATCTGTTGGAAATTAGAAGTTAGAAACCAAAACGTCAGCTTATTTAATCTATAAAAAAAAGATATGTGGAAATTTTATGCCGTACTATCCGCCTTATTTGCAGCAGCTACTGCAATTCTTGCCAAAATTGGGATCAAGGGAATTAACAGTAATCTTGCAACTGCTGTTCGCACCGTTGTTATTCTTTTTATTGCTTGGGGAATTGTGCTAGCAAGCGGAGAAATCCGTGAACTTAAAACGCTGACAAGGAACAACCTGCTCTTTTTAGGCCTCTCTGGTCTGGCCACCGGGCTATCATGGATTTTCTACTTCAAAGCCTTGCAAACTGGAGATGTTTCGAAGGTAGCGCCAATAGATAAGCTAAGCGTTGCTATTGCACTTGGGCTTGCCTTTTTAATTTTAAAGGAACCTATCGATGCAAAAACTTTGGTGGGTGCCGGACTAATTGTAACTGGAAGTATTGTGATCATTTTATAAAACATGTAATCTTCTATTGAACTACAGTATTGCTACAGAGTGTTTTAGTTTATTTAACTCATTGTTTACAAAAATTTAAAACCTCAAGATGAAAAATAATTTATTGACGCTCATTTTTTTAATTGGAACAAGCACAATCAGTTTTGCCCAAAAATCGGGAATGCACATATTGCAATCACACAAAATCGAAAGTAATGGGGGCTGGGATTATCTTACCATCGATCAAAGACACAATAATATTTATGTATCGCATGGTAATCAGGTAAACATACTCAATAAAAATACTGGCGATTCTAGTGGCGTGATCAAAAATACCCAAGGTGTACACGGAATTGCAATTGCAGGCATTTTCGAAAAGGGATACACCAGCAACGGCAGAACAGGCACCTGTACAGTTTTTGATCTGGCTACTTCGGTAGTGATCAAAGAAATAACTGTTGGGCAAAATCCAGATGCAACATTTTTTGATGATTTCTCTAAAAAAGTAATCGTGTTCAATGGAAAAAGCATGGATGCAAGTATCATAGACCCGCAAACAGATGGAGTTGTTGCTACAATCCCCTTGGGTGGCAAACCAGAAGCAGGTGTTTCAGACGGCAAAGGAAAAATCTACGTTAATATTGAAGATACTGGTGAAATAGTATGTTTTGATTCTGGCACCTTTAAAGTATTATCCCGTTATAAACTTAACGGGGGTGAAGAACCTTCGGGACTAGCAATCGATAGAGCAACGGAAAGATTGTTCACGGTTTGCGCCAACAAGGTAATGCTAATTTTAGATGCCAAAACAGGTAGACAGATTTCAACCTTACCTATTGGTGGTGGTTGCGACGGCGTAGTTTTCGATCCTGCATTTAAAATAGCATATAGTTCTAATGGTGAGGGTACGATTACTGTGGTCAAAGAAATTTCGGCCGAAAAATTTATTGTTCAGGAAACTATCACGACTAAAAGTGGTGCCAGAACAATTGCTTTAGATGCAGCTACGCATCACCTTTTCCTGCCAACTGCTGAGTTTGAAAAAGCTACAGGAACAGGGCGCCCAAAAAGAGTTTCGGGGAGTTTTCAAATTCTTGAAATAGGAAAGTAACGCAGATGAGTTTTCAAAGCCCAAGTTCACAGGTATTTTTATTTCTTGGTACATTTTGCTCACTATGGTGCGTAGAGTATTTCTTTCAAGAAAGTTCAAAGAAAAATAAAATACACCATGCTGGTCCAAATCTGTTATTTATTTTTACTGCGCTACCAGTACAACTCTGCGTTTCTGTAGGAGTCGTGTTCGTTTCCTATTGGTGCACCAGACATAACTGGGGTTTTCTTAACTTCATTTCTCATTCAGAAAAACCATGGGTTAAGTACGTTGTTGGATTTTTATTTTTAGACCTTATGGATTACCTCTATCATGTATTAATGCATAAGATTAAGGTATTTTGGCGGTTTCATAAGGTGCATCATACCGACGATTTAGTGGATGTGTCTACAACTTTGCGTGAACACCCAGGCGAGACTTTTGTACGGGTTAGCTTTCTCTGTTTATTCGTATTTTTATCCGGAGCATCTATTCCGTTATTAATTTTACGACAATCTATCCAGACTATTTCGAACCTAATAGCGCATACGCAGCTCCGATTACCTGTAAAAATTGAAAAAACTTTAGGTATCTTACTTGTAACACCGCATATCCATTCCATTCACCACCATGATGTACTTCCCTATACGGACTCAAATTATGGGGATGTACTTAGTATTTGGGACAGAATGTTTGGGACTTATAGGGACTTGGATAGAAGTGAAATTTGCCATGGATTAGATATCATTCGCCCAGAACAGGCATCTGGCTTTAAAAATTTAATTAAAATTCCTTTTCTTGCAATCACACGGAGATAACGCAAAAAGCATCTTTTCTACGTTCTATGTGGTTAATTTCTTTGAAATCATTTCTCTTCTTTTTCTTTGCGTTAAAAGTATTAATGATAAAACTTTCGAATTAAACTTGGCAAAACAATCAATAATAGCGGCAGAGCAATAACAAAACCACCTATTACCGCAATAGCTAATGGCTGGTGGAGTTGTGCCCCTGCCCCAATGCCTAATGCTAGTGGCATCAAGGCTATAATTGCGCCTAGGGCTGTCATCAATTTTGGTCTTAACCGTGTAGAAATAGCGAAAGTAATGGCATCATCAACACTTTGTTCATGTAGCGATTCTTTGAACTGTAAGAACGTAAAAATGGCATTCTCACCAATAATCCCTACAATCATAATTAAACCTGTATAACTACCTACATTAAGAGGTGTATGGGTAATGAACAATGCCAAGTAACTGCCGGAAATTCCAAGTACAGCTATTAAAAGAATTAAAAAAGCGATTTTAAAATCTTTAAATAAAAATAAAATCACACTAAAAACCAGTAAGCTAGAGGCAATTAATATGGTTAAAAGTTCGGCAAAAGATTGCTGTTGTTCTTTGTAGGCGCCACCATATTCTATATGATAACCAGAAGGCAAGTTAATTTTAGCAGTTACCGCAGCCTGAATATCTTTCATTGCACTTCCTAAATCTCTATTATCGAGCCTTGCTGTAACTACACCAATAGATTGTAAATTCTCTCTTTCTACTTCCGTACTACCCGATTTGATTTCAACTTTTGCTAAATTTTGAATTGGGATTGCAGTTCCATCTGGCAAAAAGATTTTAAGAATGCTTATATCGGCAACACCAAAACTTTTACTATTTGGGTAAACCATACGGATGGGAGAAAGTTGTTGCTTATCGTACAAATCGCCAATTAAATTGCCCTGCATAGCTGTTTGCACTTGCATTTGAAAACTTGCTGGTGTTATTCCATATTGTGCAAGCACATTAAAGTTTGGTAAAATATTTATGGTTGGTCCAGAATGTATAATGCCATCAAATACATCAGCAGTTCCGTTAATATGCCTCACCACATCAGATACTTTCTTTGATAGTTCTTGTAGCTTTTCTTGATCGTTGCCAAAAATCTTTACTTCTATAGGCTGAGTTGAACTCATTAAATCGCCAAGCATATCGCCAATAACCTGACCAAAATCTACTATTAATGCAGGTTGCGTGCTTTCTATATGGCTTCGTATTTCGGCAATTACCTCTTCAGTACTTTTATCTCGATTCTTTTTCAATTGAATCAAATAATCTCCTGTATTTGGCTCGGTGATAAAGAAACCCATTTGTGTTCCCGTTCTTCTAGAATAAGCCTCCACTTCAGGTATTTTAACTAATTCTTTTTCAACTTCCCTAAGCATTCTATCCGTTTCTGCTAAGGAAGTTCCTGGCGGTGTAGCATAATCCAACACGATACTACCTTCATCCATTTCTGGTAAAAACCCGGTTTCTAATCGTGGAAACACCAATACAATGGAAACGACAAGGAGTACTATAAATATAAAACTGATATAGCTACGCTGGATGAAATACCTAACCCAGTTTTGAGATTTAACCTCATGTAATTTCGGTTTTATATTGGAGGTGTTCTGTTTCGAATTTTTAGTGAGCAGTAAATAAACTACGGGCAATACCATCCAAGTTACAAAGAATGAACAAACCAGCGTAATAATCATGGTGTTGGTCATTACCTGAAAATAAGAACCCGCAACTCCTGTCATCAGTACAAAGGGGATGAAAATAACAATCGTGCTTATAGACGAACCCAACATGGCTGGGAAAAGGTAATTAATCGCTTTGCTCAATAAATTTACTGTTGGCTCTTCTGGATGCTCTTCATGCGTTCTGTGAATTTGTTCTACCACTACAATCGCATCATCTATAATTAAACCAATAGCCGCAGCAATGGCACCCAAAGTCATAATATTTAAAGAATAGCCGATAAAATACAAGGCAATTACCGTTAAACAAAGTGTTATTGGAATGGTGATGAGTATGATGGCACTTGCTTTTAGGGATCTTAAGAAAATAATGGCGACGATGATGGCTAATGCAAGCCCAATCCACAGGCTATCTCTTACACTTTTAAGAGATTCATTGACAAAATCTGCCTGTACATAATAAGGCTTAATGGTTACACCAACTGGCAAAATGCTTTTGAGCTTACCAACTTTAAGAGACATTTCTTTAGAAAGGTCAACTAGATTAGCATTGGGCTGTTTAATTACTGCTATTAAAATCCCATCCTTTCCATTAGCATTGATCCTCGTGTATTCTACACTTTCCTGTATTTTTACTGTGGCTAAATCTTTAATCTTTACAGTTCTATTTCCTCTTCTAGTGAGAACTAATTCTTCTAAATCAGCTTTGCTTTTAACCGCCGCATCTGTCACCGATAGGTACAAATAATTAAATTCGGAAACATAGCCGTTAGATTTAATAAAATTGGTTTGACCTAACGCAGTATTAATCTGTTCTGGAGAAATGCCTAAAACCTGCATTTTTTGAGGATTGAGTTCTATCCAATATTCTTTGGTTTTGCCACCAATCACTCTAATTTCAGAAACACCATCTACCTGAGATAAAAAGGGCTTAACCGTAAAGTCTGCTATTTTTTTTAATTCTACCGAAGATTTAGAATGGCTTTCCAAGCTATATCCACTTACTGGCAAAATAGATGGATTCATTTTCTCTACAGAAATGTTTACTCCGGCAGGTAATGACGCACTTATTTTTGCTATTTGCGCTTCAATTCTTTGTTGGCTCAAATCAATATCAGCGCCAGGGTTCATATACGCAGATAATTCGCAGCTACCCCTACTTGTTGTGCTTCTTACCAATTGAAGGTCTGGCACCTGTTTCACCGCATTCTCTAATGGACGAGTTACCGTTAGCACCATTTTATCTACAGGTTGCAGCTCTGCCTCGGCAATGATTTTTATTTTAGGAAAAGTGATTTCAGGAAATAGCGATGTTTTTAACTGCTCAAAAGAATACACGCCACCCAATAAAATAATTACGATTACAGCTAGAATAGGATTTTTATGGGAAATGAAAAAACTCTTCATCTTATTTCAAAATTTTAACTTTCGCAGTATCTGCAATACCATAATTTCCACTGGTTATAATTCTGTCTTTTTTATCAAACTTTGGCGTGATTACCTCTATCAAACTATTGTTTTCAATGCCTTTTTTAACGTTAATCTTTACGGCTGTAGAATCATTGATCATTTTCATTACCCAAAACTCATCTTCTGTTTCATTTGCCAATACAGCAGATTTTGGTAGCACTTGCGCACTTGGGTGATTAAGCTTGGTCAGCCTAACTTTAGCGATTAAACCTTCGGGTATAAGATTAGGAGGATTTACTTTAATGATATAGCGCTGAGTTTGCGCTAAAGAATCAACTGCTGGCATGGTTCCAGAAAGAACACCAGCAAGCTTCTGCCCATCGGGCAATTCAATTTGCAAGTTGTTATTGCTTTTAATCAGTTGGGTATATTCATAAGGCAAATCCAACAAAAACACCAAACTGTTACGGTTACTAATGGTCGCCAAAGCCTCTCCATCTTGCACATAATCTCCTTTTTGATGGTTTACTTGAACAATTAACCCAGATTGAGCAGCCCTAATGCTAGAAATGCCAGAAAACTTTAAGTCTGGATCTAGTTTGTTTACGCTATTGCCAATAGCCTTTGCTTCTTTGGTAATTAAGGTAAAAAGAACTTGTTTACTACCCACCTGTTTTCCGGTTTGCGAATTTGCAGCTAGCACATATCCATTGATATTTGCCTTTACAAAACTCTTTTCTAAATAAGCAGAAACGGCTGTCACTTCAATTGATTCGGTTAAAGAACTATCACCTACTGTAGTTACATGAACAGGCGTAATTGGATCAGGCGCTTCTTCAGATTCGGTATCTGTTGACTGCCGACAAGAAGCAAACACCATTAAAATGAGTGCACCTATTCCTAAAGTTTTAAAATACCTATCCATGTTATTTATTCCAGTAATTAAATTGATTAATTAATTTCAAACGATTAATGTTGGTTTGTCTGAGCAGGTTTTGTGCAGCCATATAATTATTAATGGCGATAATGTAATCTGCTACTTTAACATCTCCAGTATGCAACAATTTACTATTCACCTCTATCAATCCTTTTGCAAACCTAATTTGCTCGTTAATTTGTGCAGATAATTGATCTGTATTGCTAATCTGTTTGGAGAGGATGTACAATTGTTGTTTTTGCTGGCGGATAAAAAAATCTTTATACGTGCTTGCCGTAAGGGAAGAGAGGCCTAATTTATCGTATTGCATTTTCTTTTGATGACCATCATAAATTGGAATTGAAAAAGTGAAACCCACACTTGCGCCAAAGTTTTTATACGGTTGCAGTATAAAAGAGGAGTTGTAACCACTGTTCGCATAAACACCTAACTTTGGTTTATAGTTTAAATCAATGGCTTGTGTTTGGTTGAGATATTTAAGACTATCTATATCAAATCTTTTGGTGAAAAAGCTATTATCTGTTAGCAAAACTGGATTTTTTAATGTTGGCTCTGCTAAAGTAACTTCGGTTGTATCTGTAATTCCTGATAAGTAATTGAGTGTTGCGTAATCACTTTGATACTGTAGTTCGGATTGTTTTAACGTTAACTGTTGTTGTTTTAAGGTAACTAAAAACGTAAGATATTCTGATTGTTTATAAATGTTACTTCGGGTCAATTCTTTTAATAAAGTTTCTTCTTTTTTTAATAACGAAAAAACATCTTTATTAAAACTAACATCTTGCTGACTGGCGTAAACTGCAATGTATTGATCTGTTATTGATTTGTTTAAATCGAAAGTAGAGAGTTCACCTGCATAGTTAACAGAATCACTTTGTAGCTTAATTCCTTGTAACTGGTTGCTGATTTTTTTCTTGTTTAGCAGGTCATAATTTATATTTAACAACGCTTCTAATACCTGTCCGTTAGATAATGTTTCATCATATCCATATCCCTTAATAATAGGTGCATACATACCTGCAGAGCTTGCAGAAACCTGTGGTTTTGCAGCTGCTAAAGCAAGTAAACTGTCAATTTTAAAGGCTTGTTTTTGGTTTTTATAATCTTTTAGAATAGGACTATATCTAACCGCCCTTTGAAGAAAATAATCGATATTTCGGGTAGCGTTTTGTGCCTTTATTGCTGTAGGCAAAAACAGTGTGACGCAGCAAATGATTAGAAATTCTTTAAAAATTGTCCCATTAAGCATTTTACCAGTAGCAAATAAATCTTTCATTTAAGATACGAGTTCCCTATTAAATATGGAGTAAACATTAAAAAGTATAACTGGCCGTCAAACCATTTGCACCTTCTTGTCTATAAGGCATTACCGATAAATTTGTGGTGGTTTTTGTTGTAAATATCCTCTTAATGTGCGGATAAATTAGGTATGAAAGCTTAGTAGAGGCTATACCAAAGCCCGCACCTGCCACCACATCACTAAGCCAATGTTTGTTATTGTATAATCTTAGTGTTCCTGTAGCGGTAGCCACAAAATATCCTGCATAGCCGATCCATGGCGATTTATATTTAAATTCTTGATAAAGGAATTCTGCTGCCGCGAAAGCCGATGCGGTATGTCCAGATGGAAAGGAGTTGTAACCCGAAGTATCTGGCCTCAATCTACCCACACCACGTTTTATAAAATGTGTAGATACGCCCATTATGGCAGTCGAGGTTACGTATAGCATCGAGGCATCGAATAGATTATGCCTTCCCTTTACCCCTGCAAAGTTAAGTCCCCATACCGCAATCGCTGGTGCAAACTGGGCATAATCATCAACATGGTAGGCAAATTTTGGATGGTCTTCTTGTAGTTCTGCCTTTGTACTAAGGTCAAGTTCTTTTAATGCGCCATGACTGTAAACTGTTGCAAAACCATAACCGATCAATACTGCGGGTGCTATAAAGTGAACCACCTTAAATTTTTCTGGTTTAATCTCTTCGGTAATATTTTTTATGGCTATCGGATTTAGCCTCACATTCGAAGTTGTATCCTGCTGTTGCGCCAAACAAGTAGCTGCCATTGTAATGAAAAGCAGGCTACTTGTTATTCTCTTTCCCATCATGCGATTGTACTAAGGTTTTACTGCATTTCCATTTGCATCAAATAAAAGGTCTTTGCCCTTTACTTCAGCTTCGTAAATTACCGATCCATTGGCCTTGGTAATTTTTGCAGTTTCTGTAACTTTTTGGTCTTTCAATTTCATCTTAACTGCGGCTGGAAGTTCGGACAGCTTAATTTCCACTTCAGATTCTACTAATGCTCCAGCTGCGCTGTAAACTTCACTTGCCTCTTTTCCGTTTAAAGTAAATTCTGCCTCATAGTTGGCATCTTCTTTACTCCAGCTTACTTTAGCAATGTTTGAATGCAATTTTGCAAAGGCATTTTTAACAGCGACAGGAACTTTAGCCGTATTCAATTTTTGGGCATAGCTTGTTGAAACAACAAACACCAGCAAAACAATAACATAAACGATTTTTTTCATAGTTCTATAGGTTTCTAAATAAATCTACAAATAGATTATGTAGCAATTCTGTAGTTGCCTTTTGCTTTAATTTTTATGTTAACTAGCTCAACAACTAAGATAACTAAAACTGAACCAAGAATTGATGCTTATTTTCTAGGTATTTATAACTGATGGAAAACCCGTATAAGGTACAGATCTGTTTGGTAATTGCAAGCCCCAGGCCCATCCCCTCGGAAGCGGTAGATTTGGAGAACCTTTCAAAAAGCTGGCCGTCCAGTTCTACATCCTTTCCGGTATTGCTGATCCGCAAGAAATCTGGTTGCAGAACAAGTTCAATGCTCCCACCATCACGGTTATGCCTAATGGCATTGCTCAATAGGTTGTTCAACAATATATCTAATAGGTATTTGCTCATGCGCAGTTCACACTGCTGAAGGTTAGTGGCAACACTGAGCTTGTCATTTTCGAAAAGTTCTTGGAACTGCCTGATCTTATTGCTCATCAGTTCTTTTATATCAATATCTTGTAAATCTGGAATAAGATTGTTTTCAATCTTTGCCAATAGTATCAGCGATTGATTAAGCTTTGATAAACGGCCAACTGCCTGATAAATATCTTCAAGTAATGCGCCCTGCTGTTCTGTGAACGATTCTGTTTGTAGCAGGGAATCTAGCTTAGAGTTGACGACAGCGAGTGGTGTCATCATTTCATGGGAAGCATTATCGGTAAAACTTTTTAGCTCTTTATAATCTTGCCTTACCCGGGTAACCATTGCATTTGCAGAATGGTTAAGTTCCTTAAATTCGTCAATATTGGTTGGTTCGTGCACAATATCATCCATTCTGGCAAGTTCGTATGTTTTCATCTGCCCTAAGATGGTATAAAAAGGCTTCCAAAGCCTATTGAGCATAAAGCGATTAATGAGAATCAAAGCAGTTAACAAAATAATTGTAACCGCTAGGGTAATGAGCAATATCGCAGTAACCAAGTCTTCAGATTCGACCCTTGATTTAACAATGGTTACCCCATATTTTTTATCCCCAAGCCTTACTGAAGTAATCAGGCTGCGACCTGGCTCGGTTTCGTGTTCCTTGGCGTTAACGTAGCTTGTATAATGGAATTTGCGAATAACCGTATCACCTTTTCTCAATTCTTTGTAGGAAACCTGCTGATCGATATAGCTTGAAGGCAATGGAAGTTTGTGGTAAGCTTCTACATACTGCAGAATTTCATCTTCTTCTACGCCAAGGTCCCTGTCCAGCTTATCTGTTAAAATAAAGTGAATGACTGCATAATAGATAATACCGGTAATGACTAAGACAACAAGCGAGGTAACTAGGTTGACACGATTGTATTTTTCTGCAAGTTTCATTAGCTTCCGAATTTGTAACCAATTCCGTAAATAGAGCGGAGGTAGTCTTGTGAGCCCGCTTCCAACAATTTTTTCCTCAGGTTTTTTACATGTGTATAGATAAAATCAAAATCATCAGAAATATCCATTTCATCTCCCCATAGATGTTCTGCCATTGCATTTTTGGTTACCACCTTGCCCTTATTGGCCAAAAGATACACCAATAGGTCAAACTCTTTGCGGGTCAGGACAATCTCTTTTCCATTAATCACTGTAGTCATGGCCAGTACATCAATGCTAATTTCATTATAGGTGATGATATTGTCTCCATCGAAATTCTTTCTGCGTACAATGGCGCTCACCCTTGCCTTTAGTTCCGATAAATGAAAAGGTTTTACCAAATAGTCATCCGCACCTAAGTCTAGTCCTGCCAGCTTAGAATCGAGTGAGTGCCGGGCAGAAATGATCAGTACCCCGTCTTTTTTCTTCAGCTTCTTCAACTCACCCAGTAATTCCATTCCCTCGCCATCGGGCAGCCCCAGGTCCAATAAAATACAATCATAATTGTACAGTGCAATTTTTTCAGCTGCCGCCTGATAGTTGGAAGCCTGTTCACAGATATTTCCTTCGCCTGTAAAATAGCTCAGCATGCTATCTAATAATGCTTTCTCATCTTCAATGATTAAGATTTTCATATCCTAGGGTTGCGTACAAAATCACCATAAATATATTTCTAACGTTTGATATAACCTATTTCAGTTTTACAATATTTTTCTGTTTTCTTTCCTGCAAAACGGTTTGCCCATAATCCGTAAAATACCTATGGGTCTTTAGCATATCGTAGTTAAGTGCATTCCACTGCCTATCAGTGTAGTATAGGTTTAAACAGATTTCCCATTCCTTACGCAACGATGCTTCAAATTCGGTATAATTATTTCTAGAAAAATGATAAAAGTCTGCATCGCATAGTACCATTTCCAAAGTGTTCTTTGGAAATTGTGGGAACCTTGTTGCAAGGATACAAGAAGTAATACATTCAATCTGTTGCGCCTCAAGTCCATTTTCAGTCAAAAAATCCCTAGCTATATGAACACTCAACTGCTCATGGCCATCATAACCTTTTGTATATCCGGTATCATGAAACCACGCCGCAATAGTAACTAAATCAAGTTCTTCTCTAGTCAAACCTGCATGTATACCGATTTCTTTTGTTGCGATAACCACATTTTGCGTATGGTGGGCACTATGAAAGCTGAGTTTTTCACTAAGCTCATTTGCAAAAAGTGCCGCTACAAACCTGCTAGACAAGTCAACAAGATGATTCAGATTCATAGAAAATTAGATGTATACAAGGATACGTTCAGAATCTGTAGCAATATTGAAGTGATTGATTCAGAATGTTTTCAGATTAAGGATATCAATCAAAATACACTTTCATATCATTTCTGCATGCAAAAATATTACCAATGAATTATTTCATTGGTAATGAAGCAATTATATTCAATTCTTCCATAAACTGGTTCGATTTCAGTACGTCTGGGGGTACCAACTGGAGTTAGTTCTAATCTTAGTTCTAACTCCGGTTTTTTTTGATCTAATCTATTGTTAATATGATAGATAATCTGGACACTAAGTTTGGTTTTTCAGTTCGACCTCTACTTTCTATAGTCGTTCATTTTTCTGGTACATCGCTGTAACAACCTTCTATCCCTTCCAATAGTTGTTTCGTTTTAGCAATGAAAGATCATAATTCGGTTTTCATACAACGGTTATTGTTTGCCTATTTTCCAAAGCAATTCATTCACTATTCTACACATATACTTTCTATTAACTCTTCATTAAATAAGTTGTAAATGGCTAATTATTAATATTATTGAATAGTGTAAAGCTGGATTAATAACTGCATATTTGGTAAAACTCTCAAACATCATGTCAGAATTTCAGGTCGACCTCACCAACTGCGACCGTGAACCTATCCATATCCCAGGTCAAATACAACCACACGGTTTTTTGATAGTTCTTGACCAGCAGTACAACATCAGCCATTGTAGTGATAATATATCCAACTTATTTCCCGAAACTGGGGTAAATATCATAGGCCTTACGCTCCAATATATTGAACTGCTTATTGGAGGTGATTATCCACTTGGGTTTATAACCAACCTGATCAGTTTAGGAAAAATCAACAAAAGCTTTGAACAGAGCAATCCACTCAAAATTGACATTTCTGGTAAAGACTATTATCTGATTGTCTCAACCGCTGCAGACTATTATTTGCTTGATTTTGAACCTACCATTTCAGACCTTACATCGGATGTTCAAAAAATGATGGGTCATTCTATTTCTAAAATGTTGGCTGATAAAAACCTGCAGAGCCTGTTGGACAATACTGCTTTACAGGTTAAGAATACCATTAATTACGACCGGGTAATGATTTATCGCTTTGCCGAAGATGGTCATGGGGAAGTGGTAGCGGAAAACAAAAAAGATGAGCTGAATTCATTGCTCGGCCTTCACTATCCGGCTTCTGATATTCCCAAACAAGCAAGAGAACTATATAAAAAGAATTTGACACGGATTATTGCTGATGTTTACACCACACCTTCGAAGGTTTCAACAATGGCTAATAACGAGCAGCCGCTTGACCTGACAAATTCACAACTTAGAGCAGTTTCTCCTGTTCATATACAATACCTTAAAAATATGGGGGTGGCTTCAAGCTTTAGTATATCAATATTGTGTAAAAATGAACTTTGGGGATTAATTGCCTGCCATAACTATACTCCACGCTTTATTGATTATAAATCAAGGGAATCTTCAAAACTATTGGGTCAGATTTTATCATCTGCATTGGAATTCAGACAAGAGGAAATTCATCAGCACACCCAAGAGATTTTTAAAAATAATTTGGACACATTAACAAAACAATTACAAGAAACGATCAGTATACAAGATGCGCTCACAAAACAAGCAGTTAACCTATTGGATGTTGTGCATGCAAGTGGATCGGTTTTGGTGTATGAAAAAAATATAGTTAAGTTGGGCATCACCCCTGATGATGTACAATTGGCGAGGTTGATTGAATGGATAAAGGGAAATAACACTGAGTCAGTCTTTCATTTTACCAACCTTTCTGCTGTTTATCCAGAGGCAATCGAGTATTGTGCCATTGCAAGCGGCATAATGGTCACTGTAATTTCAAGGGAACTGGGAGAATACGTGATTTTTTTCAAACCAGAAATCCTGCAATTCATTACCTGGGCTGGAAATCCTGAAAAACCAACTGAGATTGACGGTAATGGCCTAATGAAAATTTCCCCGAGAAATTCATTTAAGGAGTGGTCTCAGACAGTGACAGGAACATCTATGAATTGGAGCAGTGAGGAAATCAGCTCTATGCTTCGTTTGAAAGTAGAAATTACTTATGCAATTAATCAGAAAGCAGGAGCTATTCGGCTTTTAAATGAAAAATTGCAGCAAGCCTACGATGAGCTGGATACGTTCAGCTATACAATTTCACATGACCTGAAAAACCCCATTGCAGCGATAAAAAGTTATGCGCAATTACTAGGAAGAGGAAAAACCATTGGAGAGCGTGAGCAGGTATTTTTAGTGAGAATTGCAGACAAGGCAGACCAAATGAATTTAATGATAAATGCTGTCTTAAACTACTCCAGAATTGGAAGATCAGATTTCGAATATATTACCATTGATACCAAATCATTGATCAAAGATATTATCAACGATTTGAGGTTAGTTTATAGCGCCGATAATTTAAATATAACTGTGGGGGAAACACCCGACTTGCAAGGTGACCCGACAATGATCATGCAAATATTTTCCAACTTGATCGGCAATGCGGTTAAATATTCCAATCACCTAGAAAATGCGAATGTTCATATAGAAGGAATTCTGAATGATAAAGATACCTGCTATACCATAAAAGATAATGGCCTCGGCATAGCATCCTATGACCTGCCTCACGTATTTGAACTCTTTAATAGAATGGACAATGTTAAAAACATTGAGGGTTCGGGTGTTGGCTTAGCTATCGTTAAAAGGATTGTTGAGAAACATAATGGCCGCATATGGGTAGAGAGCAAGTTAAATTCGGGCTCGGTTTTTTCTGTAAGCTTTAATAATTAACACATTTAATTATTTTCAAAACAATTTCCAAATTTGATAAACGTATGATTAGCAGATTCGATAATCATCTCGTGTTTTAACTTATAAACAGGCTGATCCATAGACTGTTTAAATATCTGCCACATGGTTGCTGTTTGATCCCCATAACCGTTAAAAAACAACATCTCCGAAAAGCCGGTCATATCCATCTGCTCGCTCAACATCTTACAAATAACCCGACCACCCAATGTAGACCCCTCAATTACGTACAACGCACCAAATGCCTGGCAATGGTTATTGATCTTAGGTAAGGCACTTTTAGCATACAACACAGGTAACTTCTCGCCTAACAAGGAAAGATCATCTGCCAAAGCTGATGTTTTACGACGGCGCCCGTAATCTGGTAACTGGGAAAGATCTAAATACTTATTTATAGCAAGCTCCAATCCTCCAAAATAACTATAAAATAATGCAATAAACTTTGCATAATCTTCTTTACTTTTAAGTGTGCGCATTCTGGCAATCAGTTTTTTCTCTAATGCTTGATGATTAAGCTTTGTGTTCTCTTTTAATTTTTCGGAAAGCATGTTTTTTGATTTAATATCAGGTAAGTATAATTATTTCCATTATCTCAAATCATTGTTCTAAATCGTATTTAATCTAGCTCACCTATTAAATATCGAGAGCCTATAGTTTAAAATAACGCTGATTGAGAAATAAAATATAAATATTCAGAAGAAGTTTGAAAGATATATATAATATGTCGTTAAAAATGCTAATCTGAGGCTTTATTAATTTAAAAATGATTGCCAAGCATATTATTAGGCATCATATTACTTAAAGAAACTTGTAGCTATAACCCAACCTAAAAACCTGTGTTTCCAAATAATCCATACTATTATAGGTAAAACCATTTCCAACGATACTTTTTTTGGTAATAAACGTGCCCAAAATATCAGTTCCGTTTAGGAACAGCTCACCCCTTCCTTTTTGAACTTGCTTTTTGATTCCAAAGTCAACCGAAAATCTTGCGCCTATAGTGCCTTGCGGAATAATGTCTTTAGCTAAATATATACCCGAAAGCTGAATCTGGGTCTGTCCCTTCAGCTTGAACATAGTGTTCAACTTTATGTTTCCAGAAGTAATGCTTTCTTCGCTCATATTGTACACTATTGGTACTGGATATCTATTGATTATTGTAAAAGCATTGATTTTATTGTGATAGATTGCTGCACTTGTATTGAATGAGAGCCAAGATGCAAGTTCCTGCAAAAGTACAACTTCGGTACCGGTCTGATAGCTTTTTCCAGCATTCTGGAAAATATTGTACAAAATCACATTGCCCGGAACTTGTGTCGCAATTCTTGTTATCGTTGCATCGATCATTTTATGATAGGTTGAAGTATAGATATTTCCTTTTTTCCAGTTCACCCGATAGCCCAATTCAATAGTATTGGTAAACTGTGGTCGCAAAGTTGGATTACCTACTTTTAAAACCTCTGGCTCATCATATTTTGGAAAAATACGGATATCAACCTCGTTTGGCCTATCTACTCTTCTGTTAAAGAAAACGGAAATTTTGTTATTTGAACCAATTTTATAGGCCAATCGAAGGTTTGGAAAAGGGCGAGCATAATCATATCCATCGCTTTTATAGGTATTATGGTTAGGATTAACATCATATTGCACCTTTACATATTCAAATCGTAAACCTGCTTCCATTTCAAAATGATTGGTTTCGAGCACATAATTTGCGTATGTGGCGGGAATAGTTTCTTTATAATCGGCCCAACCTCCTGCGTTTACGTCGATCGGGGAGTTCAATCCAGGAAAAAACTGCATATCCGTTGGAATAGTTCTTCTCCTAAATTTCAATCCCATCTCAATCCTTCCCTGCCTTAATGGCCTAATATAATCGAGGTTTAAATCTGCTACGTGTTCATCAGATAGTAATGCGAATGAGTCTTCGCCGGTAAAAACGGGCATGATATTGGTAAAAAAATATTTTTCATCCTCCCTATGCCAAGTATAGTTGAAACCTACATTGAGTAAATGACCTGGCTGTTTAAATTTATGTTGGTAGCTTGCCGAACCCGTAACTGTATATTTTACCTCATCTTCCAGAAATTGCCATAACCTTAACCGCTGGGTAAAGTCTCCATTGAAATATGGGATATCTCCCTTGTCTATAATCTTTTCTCTATTGAAATACCCTGAAAAAGTGAACGAATTCTGCTCATCAGGGCTCCAGTCAACTCCCGATTTAACTGTAGTATAATCGGTTGTACGATTCCTTTTAACCTGCTGGTTAATACTATTTCCATTGCTGTAGGCTCTGGTTGCAAACTCGTTTCTGTTCAAGGTCTGGGTATACAGATAATCGGCCTGTAAAAAGGTATTGAGTTTGTTCTTTCTATAATTGAGGGATAGCGACGGATTGATCTTTGGTGTGGCCTGATATTGTGGGCGAATTGTTGGTAGGTTTTCTTTCCGTTCCCAAAGTGAACCAAGCCCTGTAATTAGTCCAACTTTGCCGTTAAAACCTTCCTGCTTGTTCTTCTTGTAAATAATGTTAATTATCCCTGCATTTCCATTCGAATCGTATTTTGATGAAGGATTGTTGATAATCTCAATCCGATCAATCGCAGATGCGGGAATATTATCTAGTCCAGTTTGGGTACCGAAACCAGTCATCGCATTCTGCTTGCCATCAACCAAAATAGCAATCTTATCGTTTCCACGCAGCTGGATCTTACCGTCTTGCAGGGTTACCCCTGGCAAATTCTGCATAGCCTGCAAAACGGAACCGCCAGCTTGAGAAACATTATTTCCTAAAGTGAACGTCTTCTTGTCCATTTTATCCGAAAGCCCATCTATCGCTCCCTTTCCAACCACACTTACCGTATTCAGCATCTGGGAATCTTCTGTAAGAATAATCTCTCCTAGGTCAAGAAAGGCATTAAGAGAACCTACTGTAACTTCCTGACTTTTCTTCTGATAGCCAATGATAGTTAATTCAAGTACGTAAGTTCCAGCTAAAAGTTCAGTCAGCTTAAACCGCCCCTCTACATCGGAGATTGTTCCAGTAATAAATTTTTGGTCGGCCTTTTGTTTAACCACAATGTTTACATATTCAACTGCCGACTTGCTCTTTGCATCCTTCACAAGTCCAGATAAAGTAACTTTTATACTTTGTGCACTAGCGAAATACGATATAAAAATTGAAAATAAGAGCAGCAGAAAATTTTTCTTTAAAATCATAACTTAAATTTATAGTGTATTGTCAAATGTTAGGTCTTTTTTCTTCTTTAAGATACCAAAATTGTAGCTCATACCTAAATAGGCAATCCTTGAATTACTTCTTGTAAACACGTCCTGTATCAGCACTATACTACTTAGTTGTGTCTTTTGGCGTTGACTTTTGAACACATCTGATATGGTCAGATACACCGACCCTTTCTTCTTGAATATTTCTTGTCTTGCCCCAAAATTGAGGACAAAACTTGGTAAGTACTTTCCCTGTGGGGTGAGCCGTGCTGATCTGTAATTGGAGTTTACCTGAAGTGCTGTACTTTTAGTAATGGTGTAGGTAGAATTAAAATTGGCACTCCAAGTAATGGTATTCCTTTTTGTGCCATATCCGAGGTTAGACCCGTCAATCTGGTTATAAAAAACATTGGGCGTAAAGTTAATGTTCAGTTTATCCTTAACGTTAGCCGAAAAAACAACATCGGCCCCCAAAGCCCTATCGCTTGCTAAATTTTGTTGGCTAGTAATAAAAATACCATTCAATTCATTTACAATCGATGTAAAACCATTGTATTTATAGCGGTAGTAAATACCTGGCAAAATACTGAAATGGTCGTTTTTCAATTGGTATCCAAATTCCACAGAATGGATAATTTCTGGCTGTAGATATGGATTACCAACTCTGATATTGTTATCATCTGTATACTCCGCAAATGGATTAAGGTCATCGCCTTCAGGCCTCTGCACTCTTCTGCTATAGTTTAATTGAAGCTGCCGGTTGTTAGAGAATTTATAAGAAAGATGAAACGTTGGATAAACCTTAAAGTATTGGTTTGGAATTACAATAGAAGTAGTTAACTGATGCGATTTTAAATCAGCATATTCACCTCTTAACCCCAACATCGCTCCAAACTTTTTCCATGATTGCTCTAAGGTGCCGTAAAATGCATGAATATTTTCATTATAAATAAAACGGTTTGTTTTTGTAGTACTTGTAAGAAATTTTTTTAATGTGTAATCATAATCCTCTCCAAAAAAATCAAGATCTTGTCTGTTATATTGTCCATCATAACCCAATTCCAGTTTGGTATCATCGCCAAGCTGATTTTTGTAACCTACCGTCAATTGTTGGTTATCCGAAGTCTGTTTAATTAATGTATTATCTCTTGATTCCTTGTTTGGAATGATGTTTACGCGATAGGTATTTACAAACCGATTATCTTCAATTTCTGGTGAGTGGGCAGCTGTAAATTCCAATCTAATATTATGGTCTTCCTTCCCAAAATTATGTTCAAAGAAAAATGTACCATCAACTTCCCGTTCATATTCATCGTTATTTCTTACGCGGTCATAATCTGAAATCACACCCGATGTACGCGCGATTAACTTTGTGGTTAGATCACTCTTGTGCATCGTACGCAAATAGTAGTTGCCAGAAATACCCAAACTGTTCTTGTCATTAATAGCATACTCCATCCCAAAAGTAGCGGTATTCGAAAATGGCCTTGAACTGTTGGTTACTTCGTCTAGATAAGAAATTGCTGAAGAAGCTCCAGTATTGGTCTGCCTTTTATTAGTTGTATGCCGCAAGCGATAGTCATGTTTAATATTATAGCTTCCGAAAACATTTACTTTTCCTGGGTTATAATTAAGATTTACACTGGCGTTGTACCTATCTTGATTTCCCGAATTTGCAGTGATACCACCGTTAAGTCCACGTTTCATATTTTTCTTAAGTACAATATTAATGATACCTCCAGTCCCATCTGGCTTATATTTTGCCGATGGGTTGGTTATCACCTCAATCCTTTCGATGCTATTAGCCGGTAGCTGTTGCAATGCGGCCGCAGCATTTTTACCCATTATTGGAGAAACTTTTCCATTGATTAGAATGGTTGCAGAAGAATTTCTCAACGATACATTTCCATCGATATCCACCTGCACCAATGGAACATTCTGTAGCACCTCACTAGCGGAACCAGATTTCGCCATGATATCCTGATCTACGTTATAGATTTTCCGATCAATCGAATTACTGTATAACAGCTTTTTTCCAGTTACAGTTACCTCATTAAGCTTTTTGGTTCCTCCGCTCAAGGATATATTCTTAACTAACTTTTTTGATGATGGCGAAATGACAAGAGTACTCGTCTTTAGGTTATCGAGTCCCATATAACTTGCCAAAAGATAATAAGTACCATCGGTAAGTCCAGTAATCCTAAATTGGCCTTTATTGTCTGTTATTTCTTGTTTGATGATGATTTGATCACCTGACTTCATCAACATTAATGTTACAAATTCTAGCGGTTGACCTGATGAAGCTTCTGTAACCTTACCCGTAACCACACCATTATTTTGTGCGAATAAAAAGTAAGGAAAAAGTAATAACGAAATAAACAGGGTCTTTCTGAACATTGATTTTATAATTCTACAACATAGTTAGCTCGGAAATCTGTTGGAAATTAGAAGTTGAAGATAGCTTTTAAAATTTTTATTCAACTTTACCTTAATAGATGCTAATTTTCTACAGAATTAAAGCCATATTTTGCAGATATGAAAATCCTAATTATAGAAGATGAAGAATCATTGAGAGAAAGCATTGTTTCCTATTTAAAGGAAGAAGGTAATATCTGTGAAGTTGCAACGACTTACTGGAATGCACTTGAGAAAATTAATTTATATAGTTATGATTGTATATTGCTCGACCTCACTCTGCCCGGGGGCGATGGGCTTAACATACTGAGCGAAATAAAAAAAAAGAACAAACAGTAAGGTGTGCTGATCATTTCGGCAAAGCATTCACTAGACGATAAGCTAAACGGATTGGAAATGGGTGCCGATGATTATCTGGTTAAACCTTTCCATCTTTCTGAACTCAAGGCAAGGATTATGGCGGTGATAAGAAGAAAAAATTTTAGTGGCAGTAATGTGATGTCATTTAATGAAATAAATATAGACCTGCAGGCAATGGAAGTTAAGGTTAACGAAAAACTCATCAATTTTACCAAAAAAGAATATGATCTGCTCCTCTATTTTATTTCAAATCAAGGAAAGGTAATTAGCAAAAATGCTATTGCAGAACATCTTTGGGGCGATGAGATTGATATGTTAGACGACTTTGATTTTATTTATACCCACATCAAAAACCTGAGAAAAAAA
>JACMOW010000154.1 GCA_014377775.1 Pedobacter sp.
AATGTAATCCATAAAATACTTTCGGGTAATAAATTCCCCATTTTGGGAAAAAAATCTCAAATCGCTTATTTTATGCCTCGATTACAAGATTAATCTAACTAATTTTTATAGTGCCAATTTATTGTAATTAACGTAATTATTCTTATTAGGTGTATTTATTGATATTTTGATAACATTAAATCAATAATCGCTCCGCCATTGAGATAAAATATTAATTCCTATCAGAATAGTTATGAAAAATTAACCTTAAAGAAATATTCTTTCGAAAATATTTCAATTAGTTAAAATTTTTAAAAAAGAAAATGTGTTAGGGATGGAGGAGTTAGGAGGCAAGAATTCTAATTATTGTTCCAAGCAACAATATCGTTCCTATTAGTGATAGACTTATTGTTATGAAGCCCAAAATGAAAGTTTTCCAATTGCTGAAGCAAATATTGGAGTGTGATTTTTTCTGATAGTGTTAGTTTGCCAGTAATTATTTTACTTACATGATTCATATCAGCAAAAACGACATAAAGCAATTCTTTCCCCTTTTGGCTGATGGCAATTCGTTTACTCCGCTTGTCTTCTTGATCGTCCCATTGGGTTACCAACTCGTTGCTCAATAACCTATTAATGATTTCGGTGCCCGATGTTTTTTCGATAAGGTTGAGTTGGATGAGTTCGCTTTTAGAAAGACTGCTATGAGTAAGTAATATCGCTAAGCAGGTAAAATCTTCGGCTGTTGCCAAACTTGTATGCAATAACGCCTTTTTAATGTAAGATTTAGCATAACGACTCATGAAAATAAATAGACGCGCAATGTTATTATCCAATTGATAGGCCATTTCCTGTGCTTCAGGCTGTTCCTTTCCAAAACGAACATCTGCATTTGCTGTATAATTTCCTTGATCAGCTAATCTTGAGTTTAAAAAACCACTAAAATTTTCTAGCGATAAAGATTTCTTATTGCTTTGCTCAAATTCTTCTATTAAGTTAACAAGCTGGCTGATGAGTTGAAACGAATTCATTGTTGTTGGATGTTAAATAAAATGGCTGAAGTGACTATTTTGGCACTCTCCATAGCGGCATTAATGGAGCCATTGAGTAAGTGATCGCCACAAATATAACAGTTGTTAGAAAGTTGAACGGCCGAGGTACTATATTTTACCGATTGATCGTCTGGTAATGCGTATGGAATGGCATAGTGTGTTAAATATTCCCAAGTTATAGCTTCTGGATACCATTGTTTGAGTTCGGTTCTTACACTTGCTTCTAAATGAATTAACTCGATTTCTTTAGCTGTATTTACAGATACCGAGATTAATGATTTTCCTTTTGGTGTATAACTAGGAGCAATATGGTCGACGAAACTAATATTGGTAATCAGTTGATCAGGAATTGCATTCAAAGCTATTCTTTTGGTTGCGGTTGTTTTTTTGTTTGCGCTAAAGTATAATGTTAAAGCACTTTTACTTTTTTGATTAAATATGTGCGGACTTGAAAGCGGTAAATTAGCTGCATCTGTAGCAATAAGAATAGCCTTTGCAGTATAATGATTGCCAGATAAAGAATATACTTCATTGCCATTTATTTTGGTAACTTTTTCGTTTAGGATAAGTTCGTCTTCTGCTAATCCTTCAGACAGTTGTTTACTAATTGCACCCATACCTTTTGCTGGTAAAGCAGCATAACCTTCGCCAAACATCTTAAAAACAAACTCGAACATTCTGCTCGACGTAAGTAATTCGTTTTCCAGAAATATACCTGTAAAAAATGGTCTGAAAAAGCCGTCGATAAACCTAGCGCTAAAACCTGCATCCTGCAAATAGGTAATTGTGCTTAGTTCGGGTTTGTCGAATATTTTTACAATGGTGGTATTCGCCAAACGTAATTTTAATTTCAACAACCTTAATTTATCGTTAAAACTTCCAATCGGAGAAAATATAGTATTAAAAAATAATTTGGGTTCTCTGATTGGATCTCCGATTTTATATTTTCCCTTTTTGGTTAAAATTGTTGCACCAGGCTTAAAGGGTTTTAAATCTAATTTCTCATAATTTAGGAGTTCTTTGGCTAATGGGTAGGCGGTAAGAAGTACCTGAAAGCCTCTATCTAATAAAAAACCATTTAAATAATCGGTTCTTACCCTACCTCCAATACCGTCTGATGCTTCGATAAGTAATATCTTTTTACCTTCGGCTTTTAATAGTTTTGCTGCCGTAAGCCCCGCAATTCCTGCGCCTATAATAATCACATCCAATTTTTTCTGCATGTTAAATTCCCAAGGTCATTTTATTAGTTTTGATACTACATCGGGCTTGGCGTACGCCAAGCGAGCGAGGGGTAGTGTATCGAAATAGCTATCTAATCCAACTACTGTGATGGTTCCTGCTTTTTCATGATCTACATACCCATCGGCACCTACTAATTCTTCGCTTACTAAAATGTGCTTTATTTCGCCAATAACTAGATTGGTGTTATTTAATGATATTGGGATAATTTCTTTAAGCTCCATCGCTATTTTAATGGTTGCTTCGGCCACAAAGGGTGCTTCAAATTCGGGCATAAAGAACTCAGTAAAACCGCATTCTACAAATTCTGATCGTCCGTTGGTGTAACGTGCACTGGTTTGATGTGCTTGCTCATAGTAATCGACCAGTACATTATTTAAGGTATAAAAACCAGAATTCTCGATGTTTTTTAAGGTGTCGTGGTCTCCAGAATCAGGTCTAGAAACCATTCCCAACAACGCTGGCGATGCTCCTAAGTGAAATATAGAATTAAATATTCCTAGATTACTGTGACCGTTCTTACCCATAGTACCCACCAATTGCAAACATTTAAATCCGGGCAAAGAGTTAATTAAGGTGGCTCGATACCGTTGGTCCATTTTTGCTAACGCTGCTGTTGAGATATTCATCGTAAACTACTCATTCCACCATCAACTCCAATCACTTGTCCGGTAATCCAGCTGCTTTCATTACTTAATAAAAAAGTAATAGCTGCGCTAATGTCGTTAGTTGTGCCAACTCTACCTAATGGATGTCTTTTTGCAGACGCTTCTCTTTTTTCATCTGTACTTAATAAATTTGCTGCAAGTGGCGTATCTGTTAGTGACGGCGCAATTACGTTAACTCTAATTTGCTGATTAGCTAACTCTGCCGCCAATGCTTTGGAAAAACCTTCAAGACCTGCTTTAGCGGTGGCTATACTAGTGTGGAAACTCATACCGGTTGTTGCAGCTACAGAACTAATTAATACTACTGATGCGGCACCTGCTGCCTTTAACGATTTTAAAGCTTGCTGAATCACCATTGCCGCACCCACTACATTGAGTTGAAAGTCTTTAAGCATATCGGCCTCACTTACTCTCGAAAAAGGTTTGAGATTAATGCTGCCAACCGAATATACCAGTCCGTGTAACTGGTCTGGTAAAAAGGCAGCTAGTTCGTTTTTATTTTCTAGTACATCGAGTGATAAATAATTCACATGGTTTGGCCAATCTTCAGCTTTACTTCTGGATGCTGTGTAGAGGTTAGCTCCCTCTGCATTTAATGTGCCGATTAAATGATGACCAATCCCCGAACTGGCGCCAATAATCAAAATATTTTTGCCTTTAAATTTCATGACTTAACATGGTTTAAAAATTCATTTTTTGTTGCGATTTCTTTAAATTTACCGCTAAAAGAGGTGGTAATAGTCGTGCTTGCCGCATCACGGATGCCTCTAGACGATACACAATGGTGACTTGCATCGATCATTACCGCAACATCATCAGTACCTAAAACAGTTTTTAACTCTTCTGCAATCTGGATGGTAAGTCGTTCCTGTACCTGTGGTCGCTGTGCATAATACTGTACAATGCGGTTAAGTTTCGAAAGTCCGATCACTTTACCATCGCTAATATAAGCTACGTGTGCCTTTCCCGTAATAGGTACAAAATGATGTTCGCAATTGCTAAATACGGAGATGTTCTTTTCTACTAGCATTTCATTATACTGATAAGGATTTTCGAAAAGTGTAGCAACAGGCTTATTTGTGGGATTTAAACCACTAAAAATTTCCTTTACATACATTTTGGCAATTCGTTTTGGTGTATCTCTTAAGCTATCGTCGGTTAAATCTAAACCTAGGATACTTAATATGTTAGTGAATTGATCGGTTATTAGGGCAATTTTAGTGTCGTCGTCTAATTCGAAAGCGTTTGGTTTAAGTGGGGTTTGATAATCAATTTGTTTTTTTTGAGGTTCAATTAGTGTGTTGTTTATGATCATATAGCTATGGGTGTGTTTTATATGTTATCGTTATGTTTATTAGTAGAAAACAATGTAAACATACTAACTTAATTCTACAAGAAAATCAGCCGAAAGTAATTTTTAATTAAGCAGTAATATTGATTAGTTTGTCATATTATGAAACGGTTATTGATTAATGAAACCAAAAATTAAATCTGATGATCAAAATTAAAATTGCAATGGTGCTTTGTGGATTAACAATAGCTGCTTTAAACGTAACTAGTTGTAGTTCTTCTAAAAGCTACGCCACTACCGCAGATACCGCTAGCTTGAATAAAGAGTATGCTAAAATCAACCTAGATATGGCTAAATTAAATGCTAAACTAGTCGACCGACAAAATGAAGTAGTAAATTACCAATCAAAAACTGCTACAACAGCACAAAAAGCAGAAGGTGCTGCTCAAAAGAGTAAGGAAACGGCTTCAACTGCAACGAATGCCAATGTTCGTGACGCAAAGACAGCCGTGCAACAAGCAAAAAAGGCTAATAATAGAGCTAGAGACGCTAAAAATGCGGTTCAGGATGAAATAGATAATGCTAATGAAATTAAAAGCTTAACCGATAAAATTAACAAATTGAAAGAAAGATTAGGTAATTTAGAAAAGCAGAAGGCTGGTATTATGGGTCAGTAGTTAGAATTTGTTTAACATTGCTTTAATTTCTAGCTAAGGAATTGATACGTATTTTTTATAATTACGATAAAGTGTGGAAAAAACTACATGTTTATTAGTGTTCTTTATAACACATTCTGCCTACACTAATTTGTTTAGCGTAGTTTTCGTAATTATATTCATTTTCCTTTACTTTATCAATTAGCTGATCGGGTTTTTTAACGTTTATTTGTTTAGCGATAGTTCGCAAATCATTGCGGTTAATTTGTTCTCTTTTTCCGTAAATGCTTAGCAACTGCCTGCTCACCCAAATGCTACTTGGTTGGTAAGCGTGGCAAATATCGTAAGCTGGTCGTTTAAAAAAAAATAGATTTAGTGTTTTAAAAGTCGTACAATATAAACAGAATTATTTCTGCTCAAATCCAGTATCCGATCGAACACCTTACGAAGTGTAACCCAAAATTTTCAATACTTGCTTACTATTTTGCTCTTCTCCAAACACTTCGAAATTAAAGGTTTCGTCTCTGTTTCGGCGAATAATAACGTGTTTCGGGCTTGGTAAAAGACAATGGTGAATACCGCCATATCCGCTTAAAACTTCTTGGTACGCACCCGTGTTGAAAAAGCCTAGATACTGAACTTTACGGGTTTTTGGCATAAATACACTATTCATATGCGCCTCCTGATTGTAATAGTCTTGTCCATCGCATGTAATTCCACCTAAGTTAACACGCTCATACTCCGAGTCCCAGTTGTTGATGGGTAATAGGATATATTTTTGGTTTAACGCCCAAACGTCGGGTAGGTTGGTGATGAATGAACCATCGAGCATTAACCATTTTTCGCGATCGTTTTGTTGTTTACGACCTAAAACCTTATATAAAATCCCCGAGGCCTCTGCAACGGTATATTTTCCAAACTCCGTGATGATATCCGGTTCAATAACGTCGTGCTCCGCACAAATTTCTTTAATCCGTTTTACAATTTCGTTTACCATGTATTCGTAATCGAAGTCGAAAACCAAACTATCTTTAAATGGCATTCCTCCACCAATATCAAGTGTATCTAACTCAGGATTAATTTTTTTGAACTTGCAATAAAGCGTAACGTATTTTTCTAATTCGTTCCAATAATAGGGTGAGTCTGTGATGCCAGAATTAATAAAAAAGTGCAATAATTTAACCCTGAAATTAGGATTTGTAGCAATTTTGTTGTTGTAAAATTCTATTATATCTTCCATTCTAACCCCTAATCTAGAGGTATAGAACTGTGAGTCGGGCTGTTCTTCTGCCGCAATACGAATGCCCAAGTTGCAAGGAGTATCCATCTCTACCTCATCGTCGTAAAGATTAAATTCTTCCTTATTGTCTAAAACAGGTATAATGTTCTTGTAGCCATCGTGCAACATATCGATAATATATTGCTTATATTGGTAAGTTTTAAACCCGTTGCAAATTACAGTAATGTCTTTACTTAGTGATCCTTTTTTTTCTAAAGCATCAATCATTGGCATATCAAAAGCAGATGAGGTTTCGAGGTGAATACCGTTTTTAAGCGCTTCTTCTACAATATGGCGAAAGTGGGAACTTTTGGTACAGTAGCAATATTTATAATCACCACGATAATTATTTTTAATAATTGCAGTTTGGAACAACAATTTTGCTTGTTGTATCTTCTTACTAATCATAGGTAAATAAGTGAAACGCAATGGTGTGCCATAAGTTTCGATCATTTCCATTAAATTTAGGTCCTGAAAATATAATTCATCGTCTATAACGCTATAACCTTCTTGCGGAAAACCAACACTTAGATCAAGAAATTCGGAATAACTTTGCATTTATTTTAAATAATTTTTGCAAAAATGTAATTTTAAATTGAGAATTTAGGTTTAAAGATGTTTTTTTTACGTTAAAGTTGCGGTAAATGTATCTCTGCTAACATACACCGTGCGCTACCCCCTCCATTTTTCTCGATGGTATACAATGGCGCGTATATTAACTTGCAATATTTTTCTAAAGCAGCAATTTGCTTCTCGTTTAACGATAAATATGCCTGTTCAGACATCACCAATAAATTTCCGTTAACCTGTAACATATTGCCTGCAAATTGGTTCATTTGCTCAAAACTAATCTCAATTGCTTCTTTATGGGTGCTGAAAAAACTTTGCCTTAATTTCTCCTTTTCTGCCTCATTAGGTATTGAATCAAAACAAATCACTACAAATTGATCTCCAACACACATCATCACATTGGTGTGGTAAATTGGGAAACCTTTATCATCAACTGCATTAAAGACTACTGAACTATAGCCAGTTTTACTACAGAACTCTGCTAAAACCTTTTTGTCTGTACGTAACGACAAACCTGCGTAAGCTATTCTATTTACCCGATCTAAAACAAGGCTTCCAGTACCTTCTAAGAACAAGTTATCCTTTTCATATGAACTTAGATCAATTATTCTAGTGATGATAAACTGCTCGTGAATACGGTCCAAAATCTCCTTTCTACGTTCGGCTCTCCTGTTCTCAGAAAACATAGGATATAAAATTACTTCACCATTATCGTGAAACGAAACCCAATTGTTAGGGAAGATCGAATCAGGGGTTTCTGATATTAGGGAGTCATCAATTACCATTACGGATACACCATTATCCCTCAACAATTTTACAAAGCCATCAAATTCTTCTAACGCCGAGTTTTGTACCCCTTGAGTTGATGATTTCTTTTGAAATTTATTATTGGCCGCCGTTTGCACATTGAATTTAAAGTCAATTGGCCTTATCATTAAAATATGGTTGGTAGTTTGCATCTTACTTAATTTAAGTCATCTCTCAACAGCGGCAAACTCATACAATGAAATCCGCCACGTGCCCTTGATAATTCAGATGATGGCATTAAAATCAAGGTATCAACAATGTTATCTGCAATTGCTTTTCCACTTTCTAAATCGTTAATTAAATCTTTAACTTTAACAATATCGAATCCTTTTGCTTTGAAGGCCTCCACCGTTTTGTCATTTCTATCGTAGCCCAAAACCACACCTTCCTTGAGTGCTAAAAGATTACACGAGTCTGTCCACTGCTCGCGTGAATCAAAAGGAAAAACGCCATTACCGCTATAAATAAACTGAACTGGCTCGGTACTGTTAAGATCATGCTTACTAACGTCTTCAAAAAGTTCCTCCATGCTCATAAAGTGCTTTGGTTTACTTTTATCTTTGTAAAACTGTATAATTTCGGTTTGCTCTTTTGGCTCTGGTTGTACTAAAAAATCTATCGGGTTACTAAACTTATTTTCATTTACACTTGCCACCGAATGCAGTAAAACCCAAACATTTCGCTTTACTTGTGTGAATACAGTGTCTAAATGCATAAAATCTCTTTTATTTGGAATTCTTACCACCGTAATTTTATCTACCACATTATTTTCAAATAACAATTTCATCGCCTCGTTGGCACCATAAGCGGATGTACGTTCGCTGCAACCAATAAGTACGTGATTTGGACTAATCATCATTACATCGCCACCCTCTAAAGTAGTTCTGTTCTCTAATTCTTCACCAGGGCGTAGAAAATGATATTCCGAATCCGGAATTTCTAGAATGTGATCTTTATAGCCTTCAAATAGCGGATGATTAAAGAAAATGTAGCGCATCAGCAAACTTTCTCGAACCCTAGCTTTTTTAGCAGGTTTATTTAATAAGATGTAATCATTAATGGTGATGCCTACATCTCTGGTAAAAATGAGATTGGGAATAGGTGCAAAAATCATTCTTCCATCGGGTAAAGAACCCGAAATTAACGTTTTTGCCAGTTCTTTTGGCTCGGTTTCGATAAGCTGCAACTGTAATTTGTAGGTACAGCCCTCAATGGCACAAACTGAAGCACTTAATTTTTTCTTAATAACAATGTCTTCTAAAATGTCGCTAAGCAATTGCTGTAGCTCCACTACATTTTCTGAAGCATGAAAATCTTTGCTATCCGGTTTAAAAAACGAACGATCCGCTTCATCTGAGTCAATTTCGGCTAATTTTCCTTTGATTTTTTCAGGGTCTAAGAAATACATCAACAATTTAACGTAGTAGTCATATTCATCTTTACGAATAGTGTCTAAATGTACAATGTCTTCGAATAGCCAGTCCTGCGCTTTGGAGGGCACTACTTTACCTAATCCACTATCAGGACTATGAATTAATAATTTTCGTAACCGCCCGATTTCAGTATTAACCTGTACTTTAAATTGCTTTTTCTTCTCGATCATATATTTGGGATGTGGTTGTACAAAGCTAGTAGATTTTTTCTGAAAGCGAAGCTTGATTTAGTGTGAATGGAGAATAGGAAATAGGTATTAGGAAATAGGTAATAGGTAATCGGTATTGGGAAATAGATAAAGCAGCTAAATACTAAATGCCCAATCTATTCCCTATTTCCCGCTTTTCGACTTTCGGTTTCAGTCTTTTTTAGGTATTTTCGCATCATGAAATTTATCATTACCCAAACACTTGGTGCCATTAAACAACTTTATAACGAAGCAGTAACGGAAAGTGTAATCAATATACAAGAAACCAGAAAGGAGTTTGAAGGACAAGTTACTATTGTAGTGTTTCCAATTGTTCGTTTTTCTAAGAAGTCGCCTGAAGAAACTGCGAATGCAATAGGAGAATATTTACTAAAAAATGTGGAGCAAATTATTGCTTTTAATGTAGTAAAAGGATTTTTGAACCTTACTATAGCAGACTCATACTGGATTAATATCTTCAATAACGAGCTCTTGAGGGATGATTTTTTGAGGGTGAAACCGAATGGACAAAAGGTAATGGTCGAATATTCATCACCAAACACCAACAAACCCCTACATTTAGGCCACGTGCGTAATAATTTATTAGGTTATGCGGTTGCCGAGTTGCTTAAAGCCGATGGATTTGAGGTATTTAAGGTAAATTTGGTAAATGATAGAGGAATTCATATCTGTAAATCAATGTTGGCCTGGGAAAAGTGGGGCAATGGCGAAACCCCAGAAAGTTCGGGCTTAAAGGGCGATCATTTGGTTGGAAAATACTATGTGATTTTTGATAAAGAATATAAAAAGGAAATAGAGGTACTAAAAGCTGAAGAAAAAACTGAAGAAGATGCAAAGAAGAATGCTCCCCTAATTAAAGCAGCACAACAAATGTTGTTGAAATGGGAAGCTGGAGATGAAGCAGTAATTGGGCTTTGGAAAAGGATGAACGGATGGGTGTATGAAGGTTTTGAAATTACCTATAAAAATCTGGGGGTAGATTTTGATAAATATTATTATGAAAGCGATACCTATTTATTAGGAAAAGATACAGTTGATGAGGGGCTGGCAAAAGGTGTTTTCTTTAAAAAGAAAGATGGCTCAGTATGGATTGATCTAACTGCCGATGGTTTAGATCAAAAATTAGTACTCCGCGCAGATGGCACTTCAGTATATATCACCCAAGATTTGGGTACAGCCCAGATGAAATACGATGATTTTCAGATGGATCAGTCCATTTATGTGGTGGGAAATGAACAAGATTATCATTTTAAAGTGTTATTTTTAATTCTCGAGAAACTTGGAAAAAGCTGGGCGAAAGGCTTGTATCATTTATCGTATGGAATGGTCGACTTGCCGAGTGGGAAAATGAAAAGTAGGGAAGGGACAGTAGTCGATGCGGATGATTTAGTAGCCGAAATGATTGAAACTGCAAAGCAAAAAACAGAAACTCAAGGGAAAATAAGTGATTTCTCTGCGAAAGAAAAAACAGAATTATATACAAATATCGGTTTAGGCGCTTTAAAATACTTCCTGTTAAAAGTAGAGCCTAAAAAAAGACTTTTATTTGATCCATCAGAATCTATAGATTTCCAAGGTAATACTGGGCCTTTTATACAGTATACCCATGCTCGAATTAAATCTTTATTAAGCAAGGCAGGTTATCATCCAGCTAACAGTGTGGCTCATGATGCATTAATAGCCATAGAATTAGACATGATTATGTTGTTGGCGAAATATCCTGAAGAGTTAAGTAACGCTGCAAAAGCATTTAGTCCAGCCTTTTTAGCGAATTACCTGTACGAATTGGCTAAATTGTTTAATAAATTTTATCACGAAGTTCCGCCAATTGTAAAAGAAGAGAATATAGATTTGAAGCAACATCGCTTAAATATTTGTTGTTTAACGGCTGATGTACTTAAAGCGGGTACAAAAATATTAGGAATTAATGTTCCCGAGAGGATGTAACAAATAAACAGGGAATTATTTCTTAATGCTTAACTCTTTAAGTGCCAGATAGTATTTTAATAAATAGTTGTAAACCGATGAAAGAAAAAATGTTAACTCTAATAATATTCTTTGTAACTTATTCTTCTTCGTATGGGCAGCAGAATATTGTTTTCGCAGATGATTTTGCTGAGTATCTTAAAGATTGGAAGCTAGTTAATACAAAAGAGTTCACGGTGAGCCAAGACTCGGGTGTGATAAGTTTTAAAAAAAAAACGAATAATAGAATCAACAACGGATGCCTATGGTACAAAAGGACGATTTCCAATTTTTATGCCGATCGGGATTTTTCAATTGCATTTACTGCAAATAGCCTAAGCTCGGAATCGGCTTCACATCTTTTCGACTTCCAATGGGGCAAAATGCAAGAATATGATGGAATTAAGCGGACTGTAATCTATCAGCTCGATTTCACCCTTAATAAGGTGAGGCTTGGAAGATTCGAGCTACATAAAGGCTGGAAATATTATTCTTGGTCCAATGAAACGACTAATCCATTAATTTCTAGATTTATCCTTGAAAGAAATAGTTTCAATATTTATGAAATTATTCAGCAAGAAAAATTATTGATTGTTAAGATAAATGCACAAGTGGTTTATATCACTCCCATAGAACCACTACCCGGCAGTGAAATTGGCTGCTTGCAAGGCTTTAAAGGAGAGTGGCAGCTAGATAATCTGATCATTAAGCATTAGTTGAGTTAAAGATGATTCAAGAACTAGTCCTTCTTTGTATAGTTGCTTTTGGTGCTGGTTTTATTGATGCCATTGTAGGTGGAGG
>JACMOW010000155.1 GCA_014377775.1 Pedobacter sp.
AGCAAATCATCATGAATGCTTAAAGGTGCATTAGACAGGATAAAGTATTCGTCCTGAGATTTGTTGCCGGCTTTATGTACCGATAGTTGCGCTAAAGAAGCTTCAAAAGAAGAAATCATGTCGCGAAAATAAAGGAATTATATGTTCTGTTGGTTATTTTAAAGATTAATTCGTGATGTTTGTTTCACAGATTGCTAAACAAAAGTGCTGATCACCATCAGTTATATAAATAAACCCATGTCGAATATAAAAGCCGAAGTTTGGTTACGCGGTTCTTTACCGCAGTATCCTGCTTTATTACAACCTGTTGCCCATGCCTTATTACAAGCTAGGGAAGAGCTAACCGAATTGATGATCGGTTTTCCGGAAGATTTACTGTTCGAACGTTTAGCCGGATTAGCCTCCCCTGCTTTCCATTTACAGCATTTAACAGGTGTTTTGGACCGACTTTTTACTTATGCCAGAAAAGAAAGTTTAAGGGATGAGCAATTGCTTCATCTAAAAAAAGAAAAGGATTGGGATAAAGACCTGAGTATAGAAAAGCTGGTCGCTCAATTTGATTTACAAGTAGATATTGCATTGCTGCAATTGGCTAAAACAGCTATAAATGAACTGACTGACATACGTTGGGTAGGTCGCGACAAAATACCCAGTACTTTAATAGGTCTTTATACCCATGCTGCAGAACATACTATGCGACATATTGGACAATTATTGGTTACGGTTAAAGTATTGAAAGTCAATCAATAGAAGATCGAGATGTGCAGGCTAATCCTCTCTAACAGTTATTTTTTATTTGAATATGCTACTTAGGATTACCTTTAGCACCTTTTCTATTGATAATTAATCTTGTAGTTAATTCTAACAAGAAGGATAAAGAAAGTATTCCAACAAATAAAAAGAGGATAGTATACGAGTCTTTAATAGAATATATCAAGAACAATACAATTACAGTTAATGTCAATAACAGGGCGGTAACCACTAAAAATTTTGAAGCTTTAGTTTTATCTATAATCTTAAGATGGCCTAAATGAGTTACAGCGTGAATAAACAATAAGGTAATGGAACCTACAGCAGCTATTTGTAATAAATCTAGAAATAGTATGAGTAAAGCAGTTGCAACTAAACTGACAAATAATCCCACTCGGCTTAAACCGATTTTTTTGGCAAAAAATGAGGGGAACTCTCCATCCTTGGCCATTTGATAAGAGATATTATTGGTTGCATACAATACCGCATTTATAGATGATGATGTAGAAAAAAGTGCTGTAATAGAAATAATAGTAAAACCAATAGCACCAAAAATGGGTTTTGAGGCTTCGGCTAAAGCATAATTCTTTGCTTCAATTACCTTGCCCACCTCCAAGTTGCCAAAAACAGCATAAGCCAACGCAGTATAAATAACCATAGCTATACCAATTGAAATGAAAATTGCTCTCATCAAGTTTTTTTCTGGATGTGCAATATCTTCAGCTGTATGTGTAATTATTCTAAATCCTTCATATGAAAAGAAGGTAATAGCAATACAAAAAAATATTTTATTGGATGAAGGATATAATGCAGGTGCCATCAATTCGGGTTTTAGATAGATTAAACCTACTGTGGCAAATACAACTAATATTACAATGGTAATGATGATCGCTACATTCTCAAACTTAACCACTTTTTTTACTCCAAAATATTGGATTATTCCAAGTATGGCCATTATTGATAGAGCAAATACATTGGTGTATATCAGCGATCCTTTTAAATTAAATAAGACTGCAGCGTAACTTCCAAAGGCTTTAGCTAATAGAGCAAGTGCTATTATGGATGATAAATACAGTAAAACACTTATCCCTCCAGAAAAAACGTTTACTCCGAATGCCTGAGAAACATATTCGACTATACCTCCTGCTGCAGGAAAACGGGCTCCTAACTTAGCTAACGAATATCCGCTAATTGCGGCAACAATTCCACCTAGAATAAAAGAGATATAAACTGCTTTGCCTGCAATTGCTCCAGCCTGTCCCATTAGCGCAAATATCCCCGCACCTATCATTGCTCCTACGCCTATTCCAACTGCTGACCATAGTCCAATTTTATTTTCTGATTTTAACATGTTTTTTTGTTTGATTGTATTGTCTATAAATAGTACAATAATGGGACCGTCTTCAATTACCCCATTTTAATTGGGCACAATGGTTATGGGTTTGAGCAGTTACATATCTCGGCTGGGGTCATTAAAAGAACAAAATTCTAAAGGAACACACCACAAATCGTTTATTTTTCTATTATGGTCCTTTTAAATTCCTAATGCATTTGAAACGGTGCTGAGCAGTTCTATGATAGGCGAATTTAATAAGCAGTCTTTACAACTCGAATAAATCATCATACAGTCAATAAAATCTGTCAGCATATGGAATAAAAGGCCTATGCCAATGATGTAGAATGGTTTTCGAAAAAAGAGTAGGATCACATACGCGATCATTGCGTAGTACGTATGCAAAGGGTGAAAATTGATACTACACCTATTTGCTTGGAAAATTGGATTCGCAAAAAGATGATCTAAATCAACCAACATGGTAGCCAACAGTATCAGATAGACTTTTTTCCAATCTTTTCTAAAAAATGCATAAGCAATAAAAAGTGGAAATCCTAAATGCAAAAAGTAGTGTATAAATATCTCCATATTTATTAGTTCTTAAATACCTTTAAGCTTGTTGCTTAACTTGCTGCTCAATAGTGTTGTAAGGAGTACTTTCATATGGTTGTTTTTTGTTTCATGACGAGTGTAACGACCCCATCTTTTAGCTATAACCTGTACTTTTCACAAACAGATGGCCACGCTACCGTTCGCAATGACACGTTGCTTGTCATTGCGAGGAGTGATAACAACGCGGCAATCTCTAACCTATCGGCACTCTGCCTCTTAACTAACAGATTGTTTCGCTATCGCTGGCAATGACACGTTGCTTGTCATTGCGAGGAGTGATAACGACGTGGCAATCTCTAACCTATCGGCACTCTGCCTCTTAACTAACAGATTGCCACGCTACCGCTCGCAATGCCACGTTGTTTATCATTGCGAAGAGTGATAACAACGTGGCAATCTCTAACCTATCGGCACTGCCTCTTAACTAACAGATTGCTTCGCTATCGCTCGCAATGACACCTTTTATTAATGGTTTTATAGATCTTAAAAAGGAATAATAAACCAGTTGATACTTAGCTATTTTTTTCTTGGATCAGTTTCAAGTATCGAATATTCAAAATTGTCTGACCAACCAGATTTTAAAGGTAAAACTTGCCTCAAACGTCCTTCCCTTATCATTCCTGCCTTTTCAAGCACCTTAAATGAACCAATATTTTCAACTGCACATCCAGCTTCTATTCTATGGAGTTTTAGCGTTTCAAAGCCGAAATTGATGACCGCTTTTAAAGATTCGGTTGCGTAACCTTTTTTCCAATAATCAACATGTATTTTATACCAAACTTCTCCTCGTTTATATTTTTCGTTTCCGAGTTTGAGTCCAAATAATCCGATAAATTCTCCATCAAGTCTATTTTCAATTGCAAATGTATAGTTCTTGATGTTGTTCAATTCATTTTCCGCAATCCAAGGTTCAATGACCGCTTTAGTTTCCCCCCTGTTTTTTGGAATACCAAGCGCATTGAATTCGTCTGTTTCTGGTAAAGAGTGTAATTTGTGAATCGAATCTAAATCTGACCATTCTA
>JACMOW010000020.1 GCA_014377775.1 Pedobacter sp.
AACGAAAGATAATTTTTTGTAAAAATTTTAATTATGTTTGGACAAATAAAATCCCAAAATGAATTTAAGCATAAATACTCCCGCATTGTTATTTCCTGCAATAAGTTTAATTATGCTAGCTTATACTAATCGTTTTTTGGCACTGGCAAATTTGGTTAGAAATTTACATGCTAAATATACCAGCGAAAGCAAAAACGGGGTAATTCACAATCAGATTAAAACTTTACGTTATCGCTTGCGATTAATCAATGATATGGAGGCTTTTGGAATATGTAGTTTTATAACTTGTATTGTATGTATGTTTTTCATTTACATCGGTAAAGAATTAACAGCCGAAGTTTTATTTGCAATCAGCTTATTGTTCTTCATCGCCTCTCTGTTTACCTCATTAATTGAAATTATATTGAGTACAAAAGCCTTAGAATATGAATTAAGCGACATGGAGTTAAACAACCCATCTTTGGTACAGTATATTAAAAATAAATTCGATAAGGAACAAATAAAGTAGGTATCAACTAAATTAAATTGTTTTTCATAACTTTAAAATCTTAGTTAATATTACTGTACCTATGCATATCACGAAAAAGATTTTTTTACTCCTATTTCTCCTGTTCAGTTTTGTTGAAATTACCAAAGCACAAACTGCTGATTCACTTTTTACAGCCGCACGAAAAAAAGCATTTGACGAAAAAAATTATCCCGCTGCTATAATACTTTCTAAAATAGCCTTAGCCAAATCTCCTGATTACGCCGATATAAGGGTTTTTTTAGGGAGACTATACACTTGGAGTAAAAAACTAGACAGTGCAAGAATTGAATTTACAACTATAATTACTAAACAACCAACTTATGAAGACGCATATATCGCGTACGGTAATTTAGAGTTTTGGAATAACGACACCCAGAAAGCAGTTGTAATTGTTAATGATGGATTAAAGAATATCCCAAATTCTGAAGCATTATTATTGCTAAAAGCAAAATTTTTAACCGATTTGAATGATTGGCAAAGTGCAGAAACAATTATCAACCAAATTATTAAGAATAATCCAAAACAAACAGCGGCAAGAGCCTTAGCCACTAGAATTAGACAGAATAGCGCGCGAAATAAAATGGGTATAAATTATGACTATATTTATTTTGATAAACAATTTAATGATCCGTGGCACCTTATCAGTGTAGATTATGGTAGGCAAACCAATGTAGGCTCTATTATTGGTCGAGTAAATTATGCCAATCGCTTCAATGGAAACGGCCTTCAGTTTGAAATAGATTCTTATCCTCGCTTATCTAATACTTTTCAAGCCTATTTAAATGTAGGTTATTCGGCTGATATCGGCATTTTCCCTCAGTATAGAGCTGGATTTTCGTTATATGCAAATTTACCTTCAAGTTTCGAGCTCGAAGCTGGTTTTCGCTTCTTACGTTTTACCGATAACACCTGGATTTATACCGCATCGTTGGGTAAATATTATAAAAACTTTTGGTTTAATTTACGCACTTTTTTAAGTCCGTCTACGAGTGCCTTATCACAATCCTTTTCATTAAATACCCGTTATTATTTTGGCGGGGCTGATGATTATTTAAGTTTGGGTTTAAACACTGGTCTATCACCAGACGAACAACGAAATAATATTTTGGTTAATGCATCAAACTATAAGTTAAAGTCGAATGGTTTAACATTAGGCTATCAAAAATCATTTAAAATCTTTAATGTGATGAGTTTTAAAGCTTCAATCGAAAATCAAGAATACTTAATAGATACCAAAGGTAATCAGCTCAACATTGGCTTAGGATACATCAGAAGGTTTTAGTTTATATGAAGATCAAAAAAATAAAAATTATAGTAGGATCAATTGTAGCAATACCCATTTTAATGTGGATATTTTGGTTGGTTAGTCCGCACAAAAAATTAGTGGTTGCCATAGTAGACAAAACCGTACTCGACCAAACTGGACAGGAGCATATTTCATTAAACTGGGTATTAAATCATCATAAATACACTAAGAATAGTAAAGAAGGCTATCAAATTGAAAGAGATTACTTTGGTTTCTTCCCAAAAGATAATGATAAATTTCGTTTGAGAGGATTAGAGCGATTTTCTCCATCACAATTGCGCCAGTTAAGTGATGATGTTGACTTGACTTATATTACAGATACTTACGGGATTTATAATCAAGAATGGTTTCATCAAAAAGAAGAACAAAAAAGCTCGGGCATATTGTACGGCGGTTTAAGCATTCAAGACCTTGCGTTTTTAAAATTAATGAAAGCGAAAAACAAGCTCGTTATTACCGAATTTAATACCATCGGATCTCCAACAAGTGTAGAAATCAGAACCCAATTCGAATCTTTATTTGGCATGAAATGGAGTGGGTGGACAGCAAGATATTTTAACAGCTTAGATACCCTAACCAACAAGGAATTGCCAGCATGGATGGTTAAAAATTATAAGGCCGCAAATCAAAACAAATGGACATTCAAAAAATCGGGAATTGTATTTGTAAGCGAGAATGATCAAGTCGTTATTCTTGAAGATTCTACCCATCTTAACAATCCAATGCCCTATATTATAGCTACAGCCACCGGGCAACAAAACTTAGGGCTACCTGAAAAAATTAAATATCCATTTTGGTTCGACATTATCATACCAAATGAGCAGATCAACAAAACCGTTGCAAAATTCAACTTAAACCTTAAGCCATCAGGCTTAGCAATATTAAAGAAATTTGGCATCCCTTCTTCTTTTCCAGCCGTACTGCAACAAAATACCGCACATCCCAAGTTCTACTATTTTTCTGGCGATTTCTGTGACAATCCAGTATCTCTAACCACCTCTTATTTCAAAGGAATCGGACTATTTAAATTTTTATTTTACGACACAGAAGATCCGATGGAAAGAAAAAGCTTTTTTTGGAATTTTTACAAACCGCTTATCACTTCTATTTTAGGCAAAGAACAAAAGCCTTAACGCAATTTATATACCTTAATAATACTGTCTGGAAGTAGTTTACCTCCTTTAGTGATTTTATTATTCTTAGTTTTAAAATTATTAAAGCTACTCATCAACTGATTTAATCTACTTTCATCTCGAATTGGTGTTTCATTCATGTCGCTATTTAATTTGAACAATTGGTTGCCATTAAGATGGTATTCTCCATATACAAAGTCGACCATGGCTGTTTTAGTTTGAATAAGCGGGTAGCTATGTATATTTCTGAAACTTCTTGCCGTATCGAGCCCATCGCCCATCCAACTTGAG
>JACMOW010000156.1 GCA_014377775.1 Pedobacter sp.
CAGAAACAGTAAGTGTTTAGTTTTTTCACCATCTGAAATTCTTAACGTTAAGTTTATTTGTGTTCCTTTTATCATTCAGGAAACCAAAGAAAAACAAAAAACTGTTATATTAGCTTTCATGAACCGTAAAAATTTTTTGGCTTTAATCCCAGCGGCAGTACTTTTAAATCCGCTAATCTCTGATGCTAAATTAACGGCTAAAGAAAGCGCCAAACCTAAGTTACCTCCATATTTGGTAAAGGGCGATACGATTGGCATTACTTGTCCGGCAGGTTACATTACGACTGAAGAAATCGAGGCATCGGTAATTCAAATGAAAAGCTGGGGATTTAATATATTGTTAGGTAAAACGGTTGGTGCAAGAGATTTTACCTTTGGCGGTACTGATGAAGAACGTTTACAAGATTTTCAGCAAATGCTAGATGATCCTACTATTAAAGCAATTATGTGTGCAAGGGGTGGCTATGGAGCGGTTCGGATTATAGATCAGTTAGATTTTAGTAGGTATAAATCAGCTCCCAAATGGATCATTGGTTTTAGTGATATTACCATTTTGCATTGCCATATTAATAGCAATTATAATGTGGCTACCCTTCATTCGAAAATGTGCAACAGCTTCCCAAGTGATTGGGAAACGGCCGAACCGATACAAATAGAAACCATTAATTCTATTAAATATGCGCTAACGGGCGAAAAAATGAAGTATGAGGCTATTTATAATGCAAGTAATAGGATTGGAGAAGCAAAAGGCGAATTAATTGGTGGCAATTTGCGCTGTATAGAAAATTTAGTAGGAAGCAAATCTGAAATTGAAACTGCAGGTAAAATTTTATTCTTGGAAGATACCGGAGAAGCTTTGTATAGTATTGACCGAATGTTTTTTAACTTGAAACGTAGCGGTAAGCTCAGTAAACTGAAAGGATTAATTATAGGTGGCTTTAAATTAAAGGCCGATAATAGTGATGATGAGTTTGGCAAAACACTAATTGATATTGTATTAGAAAAAGTGACCGAATATAAATATCCTATTTGTTTCGATTTTCCTGTTGGTCATCAAAAAGCAAATTTTGCCTTAAAATGTGGGGTTAAGCATAGGTTTGATGTGTGTTTGGAAGGAACAAAGTTGGAAGAAGTGTAATGCTACAGAAGAACCGTTTACTAACTTGTTTCTGTAGTATACTCAATGCTGAGAAATTTGGACTTGAGTTTTGTATTTTTATTATCAATTACCTATTTGGTGATTTTTATTAAAAAAGAGAAAATGTACCTTTTAAAAAGACGGTTTTTATTAACTTTTACTGGATTTTTGTTTTTAGTAGCTTTTTTAAAGTGTACATCTTACCAAAATGATTATCTCTTGGCATTTAAAGATACTTTAAAAAACGAATCTGGGTATATAAACAAAGACGGAGATACTGTAATTTTAGCTGGAAAATATCTTTTCTGTTTTACAGATACTTTCAGAACCTTTGCAATCGTAAATAAAAAAAAATTCGGCTTTGTGGCTATTAATAGAAATGAAGATGTTTTATATCAAATTTTTACCTATGATAATGGACCAGATTATGCTGCCGATGGACTTTTTAGAATTATAAAAAACAACAAAATGGGCTATGCAGACCCATTAACTGGCGAAATAAAAATAGAGCCTAAGTTTAGTTGCGCTTTTCCATTTGAGGCTGGTAGAGCAAAAGTAAGCACGAATTGTGAAATAAAAACCATAGGGGAGCATCGTATTTGGCTAAGCAATAACTGGTTTTATATCAATAAGCAAGGCTTAAAATTAAAACTGTGAAACTTCAAACAATTAATTGGATGGGTTGGATGATAAGTGTAATGGTACTGTTGATGTTTTATCTTGTACTAAAGATTTTAGAGAATCCAATAAACTTGATTTTGACGGGCAAAAAAACTATAGGTACTGTAGTCGCATTTCAAAAAGACACTTCGCTCGTATCTCCTGTAGTCCAATTTACAGATATTTTAGGAAAATACGTTAAGGTTAGCGGTAGAACCTATTCAAAATCGGCAGGGGTAGAAATAGGCGATGAGGTACTATTATTTTACGATATCAGAAATCCAAAGGATGCTCAACTTTTAATGTGGAGAGAGTTTTATATCATTGGCTTTTTGATCGGTTTTATAGCTTTTATCGTGCTCTTATGGATATCCTGTTTTCTCATTGCTCCACAAAGTGGATTTGATGATCCATTACATATTCTTTCGTCGGTAATTGGTTTCTATCATTCGGACCCTTGGCGTATACCCCTCTATTTTATTTTATTTTGTACTATTTTTTTTACTGGTAGTGGAACTTACATTACGCTTAAAAATGGAATTAGTTTACGCACAAATGGAATTAAAGTAATTGGACTAGTTGAGGATACACAGTGGTCTGAAAAACGAATTGAAAGTGATAACGAATATGAGCCTGCGGAATTTGTAATGATTTCTTATAACGTAGCTGGTAAAACATATACGGTTCCTAGGTCAGTAACCAAACCTTTTACGCAATTACAAAAAGGAGATTCAGTTGAACTAATTTATCCGTTAAACCAGCCTAATTTAGCGGTAGTAAATACTTGGGATGAAGTTTATTTGGTTTCTTTTGTGTTATCCTTATTCTTTATTGCTTTTACTAGCCTCTTACTACTTTTGTGGACAGGTCAAATTAAATTGCCGTTAACTCAGTCATAACAGCATACAATAAACAAGTCTTAACACTTGCTCACTTCACTAGGTAATGGTACTTACAATTTGTACATTTAATTTATAATGTTATACCATGCTTAAAGCTTTATTAGTAGACGATGAGATTAAAAATTTAACTAGCCTAGAATTTTTATTGCATCATGATTGCGATGGGGTTGAAGTTGCTTATAAAGCAAGTAGTGCCAAGCTTGCGAGAGATTGGTTAAAAACTAATCATGCTGATGTTATTTTTTTAGACATTACCATGCCAGTAGAAGATGGTTTTCAATTTTTAACTAGCCTTGAGCCTAAAACCGTTAAAGTAGTTTTTGTGACGGCTCATAATGAATTTGCTTTACAGGCTATTAAAGCCAGTGCAGTAGATTATATTTTAAAACCCGTTCATATAGAAGAGCTAAAAAAAGCGGTTCATAAAATTAAACTCTCTCTAGATAATCCATTAGCAACAGAACAACATAAATTGTTAATGCAACACTTATTGGATTCCGTCAATAAGAAAGGTCCAATAAAAAAAATAGCTGTACCTCAACTAGGTAGCATTCGATTTATAGATTTAGACGAAATTGTTTCTTTACAGGCCGATAGTAACTATACCATTATTCACTTAAAGGATATGCAAAAGCTGGTAATTAGTAAAACGTTAAAGGATTTTGAAGAACTCTTAAATGATAACCAGTTTGCGAGAATCCACAAATCATACATCGTAAACCTTTCTTATGTCAAAGAATACAGTACCATTGATGGTGGCGTAGTAAAAATGATAGATGGTAACCAATGGAGTATAAGTAGAAGGCAACTTGATATCTTTTTAGAGAAGATGAAAATTGCTACTGTTATGTTTGGAAAGTATAAATAAATTAATTTGCTAAATTGGCGCTCATTTTCTCGATTTTTTTGTTTGGTATTACTCAATTCTTTATTGGGTTTAAATGGGTACGCCCAAAATAAAAACTACAAAACTATAGATGTTAACAATGGCTTGCCAAGTAATTATGTTTATAGAAGTATTGAAGATCACAAAGGTTTTTTATGGATTGCAACCGATGCCGGTTTGGTAAGATTTGATGGAAAGCATTCTCAACTTTACACGACTAAACAAGGATTGCCTGATAATGTGGTATTGGCATTAGCTATAGAAAAAAATGGTAGAATTTGGGTAAATTGTTTTAAACAAAGCCCTGTTTATTTTGATGAAGTTAAAAATAGATTTATTGAAGCTTTAGATAAAAAAAGCTTGGCCAATATGGCAAATACTCAAAGTATGGTGCTGTTCCCTTTAAAAAAAAATGGTGTAATTTATTATAACAGTAATGGTTCTTTTATATTTAGAGATAAAAAACGTATTCATTATAAATCCGATTTTAAACGAAGGCCGGATTTTTTAATAAATGAAAATGAAGATGGAACTCAATTAAGATGGGGAAAAAGCAAGGGGGGTGATCATACTATTTACCAAGTTCAAGATGATAAATTAATAGATAGTCTCATCATTTTAAAAGATGATGGGGTGATTCGTTCTGCTATAGACGATGGAAAGTTTTACTTGTTTAACCAGACAGAAAAAAAGTGCTATATTTTTTCTGATTTTAAAACAAATCCATTACGTTTTAAGGCCGACACAATACATATTCCTGAACCATATTATAATGAATCATTTTCACCAACAAGAATTAGTTTTATCTCATTAACTGGCAAGATTTATGTTTACGACAAAAATACACTAGGCTTAGTTAATCAGCTAAGTGGTGATTACTTAACCAATTCGTATTATAATGATAGTAAAGGGAATGAATTGGTATCTACCATTGACAAAGGTTTGGTAGTGTATAAAAAAACGGAGCTAAAAACTGTAAAACTTCCAAGAAACTATCATTTTGGTAATTTTTTAAGTTTAGCGAGTAAAGATAAAGAGACAATTTTAGCTGGGAATTATTATGGTGACGTTATTGAAATTAAGAATGAGGCCTCAATAATAAATAAATTTAAGAAAATTACAAATCTTAGAACGCGTAAAATTATTGTTTCTGGAAAGGAAGTGTTTACATTTTCTGACCAAGGTATTTTTACAAACTATATCCATCCAGTTTTAAACCCACATGGAATGACTTATGTTGCTAAAGCGGCAATTAGCTATAGCGATAGCGTAATTATAGTAGGTATGTATTCGGGTTTGCTAAAACTAAATATCCATACTAAAAAATTATCTAATTTAGAACCTCAAAGCCTGCGGATCACCGCAATGGCAAAAGCAAATGAAAATTTTATATACCTTGGGTCAAATGATGGTTTATATAAATATGATGTAAAGCTGAACAAGTATGCTTCATTGAAAAACATACATCCCTTACTAAGCGATCGAGTTACTGCACTTTGTACTACAAAAGATAATTTAACATGGGTGGGTACAGCAAACTCAATTATTGTTTTAAAAAATGATAAATTTTTTACTCAAATAAATATCAATAGTACAAGTAGAAATATTATTGCTTCAAAACCTGGTAATGTATGGATTGCTACCCCTCAAGGGATTAATAAAATTAATTATTCAATAAACCCAAAGTCCTTAAAATATACGATCCAAAATATCTCGGCAAAGGATGGGTTAAGTAGCAATGAAGTACAAGAATTGTTATATAAAAATGACAAAATTTATGCCGCTACTAGCGAGGGTATTACGGTTATACCCGAAAATTTTATACCCCCGATATTCGATATCCCTGTTTATCTAGTGAGAATGAGGGTAAACCAAAGGGACACTATCATAGCTAAAAGTTATCATTTAAATGCTGGCGAACAAAATGTCCAAATGCAGTTTGCTGGGGTAGATTTAAGTGGTCACTTTAAGCACTTTCAGTATACTTTAGATAAAAATGAGAATTGGGTTAACTTAGACGAAAATACACTAACTATTCAACTAAATAGTGGCGAATATAATATACAGGTAAGAGCGATTGATGTTAATGGAAATATCAGTAATCAGGTATTAACTATAAAAATTAACATAAAAATTCCCTTTTGGAAGCGTATTTGGTTTTGGATAAGTGTTTTAGTAATTTTTCAAATTTTTCTAATTTGGTTTATTAACCTAAGACAAAAAAAACGCAAAGGAGCCATTCTTGCTAAAAAGCTTGCAGCCGTACAAACTGCTGCATTAGAGCAACAAGCATTTACCTCATTAATGAATCCACATTTTATGTTTAATGCCTTAAATAGTATTCAACACTATATTAATGTGCAAGACAGACAGAATGCAAACCATTATTTGAGCGATTTCGCCTCGTTAATTAGAAAAAACTTTGAGGCTGCCCAAAATTCATTTATTCCATTAGAAGAAGAAGTAGAGAATATTAAATTGTATCTTAACTTAGAACAAATGCGTTTTGATGATCATTTTACATATAAAGTGCTTATTAATAATAATTTGGAAGTAGAAGATTGGATGATACCGACTATGATTTTGCAGCCGCTTTTAGAGAATGCGCTTTTACATGGTATTATGCCATCAAACATAACTGGAAAAGTGAGTATCAATTTCAAATTACAAGCCAATGATCTGTTAATTGTGATAACCGATAATGGAATTGGCTTAATAAATAGTAACGTTTTAAAAACAAATACCACCCATAAAAGTAGGGGTATGGAATTGATAAGAAAAAGAATTAAGGCATTAAATAGTTTTGATTCGCAACCTATAACCATAATTATGGAACCCGCTTTTAAAAGCAAAAAAAACCCAGGAAATAAAATCTCTTTCCTTATTCCAGCTACTTTGCATCAAGCCTGGTTAAAAGTAAAAAATTCCTAAAAGGTTTACCGCCAACTCAATCATAAGTAACAGATACACAATTGTATATTGCGTTTGCACAAGCGCGCTTGGCTAGTGATTTAATTGAGATTAACTTGTAGAACAATCTAAATTATCCTACCATGAAAACAAACTTTCTCAAATTTCTTATTGTTATTGCATTTATGCTCATTTCAACAAGTGCTACCTATGCGAAATGGGCAGTGCTGTGCGGCTATTTTCGGAACGACTACTATTGTTACGCTGTTAATCGTGATTGTAATAATCTGTCATGGGTGCCACTTGCCGAGTGGACTTGTAAAGACTTAGCTCTAATGGCATCTGATCCTAACGTAAGTGGCGGCAGTAATCGTTTAAACGCAAACAAATTAATTAGGGGGAAAGATGGTAGCGCCTCATTTTTTATCAAGGGCGAACTTATCGCTATTTCATCTGATGCTTTAGAAGCAAAAATTGATGAATTAACTAAACTAAACGCTCGCCAATTATTTAGCGATGAAAAGTTAAAGATCGATTTCGAAGCATTTTTAATGGCTGATAAAGGAATTGTATCCGATAAACGTTTACAAGAAATTAGTAAAGAAACTGGTTTGCCAATTGGTAAGCTAGAAGATGATGCAAATTCTGGTGGGCAACGTGCACAAGGTGATCCTCTTCCTGGAAAAGATATAGGATTAGAGGGTGATCCTGGAAGCATTGCTGTCGCTTCTCTAGTAACAGATGCTAATGGTCGTTTTTCTATTAAACTAAAAGAGGGGAAATACAACCTTATTTTATCTTATGCACAACTTGCTAAATCAACAGAAGGTACTGATCGCAAACCCCCATTAAAACAAACTATTTATTTATCTCTCGCGATACAAACAAATAGCAGTACTATATTCGACCGTTGGGGAAATCTACTTAAAACATCACTTAAAGAAGATATTAGCAAGAAAATAGGTAAAATTAGCATTATCGTACCTAAGCAAGGAGGAGTTTTGGCCGGCGTACTAACTTCAGAAAACATTAAATAATTTCATTTCCTATATACCTTCTATCATGAAAAAAGCGCTCATCTATTTATTATTGTTGATTACGTTTCAGGCTAAGGCTCAAACTAATCCAATTACAAGCATTAACATATCACTACCCTCCAACCCCGATGCCAACACGGCTAATTGGGGAACAGGGGTATCGCAACTAACCATTACTGCTAGTGGTGGAGCTGTTAATGGCAGAGTTAATGGTTTTGTAGTAGAAAGCAAAATCTTAGTTATTATTAAAAAAAATGGCACTAAAATATGTGGTGCTTATACCAGTGGTACCGCCCCTTCCTCTAATTTTAATACCTTAACCAAAGTATGGAGTGGCAGCAATGCAGTTTCGTTATTAGGGCAGAGCTGTATTTTGCCTCCAGGTGATTATGAACTTAGTGTTCAGTTTTTTAATTACAGTAATGGAAAACTTAATCCGTTAAGTGATGAAAAAACCAAAGCCTTCACTATTAGAGGAAGTGAACAACCAACTTACCAAGCACCTCAGCTTATTGCACCAGCAAACGAAACGCGAATTAAAGAAAGTGATCTCCTTAAACCCATTACATTTAGATGGACCCCAGTAATTCCACGTCCGCAAGAAGTAGTAACCTATCGTTTACGCGTCTGGCAATTAATGGAAGGGCAAAATGGTACACAAGCCAGAACGGTTAATCAGCCAATAACTACAAAGGATGTAGACAATCTTACACAAGCAACAATTAGTAATCCAATTACTGGCCCTTGTAAACCTCCATATTTATGTGATTTTGTTTGGAATGTGCAGGCGTTAAATAGGGAGGGCAAACCTATCGGTACCAATAGTGGAACTTCAGAAAATTTTACTTTTAGTTTTTCATCAACCGATAAAAAACCACCGATGATTACTCTGGTTTCTCCAACGAATGGAAGTATTTTGGCTGTTAGTGAAATGCCCACCTTTAGGTGGAAAATTACTGTTAACCCAGTAAATGACCCACCAACTGTATCCTTAAAAATAGTAGAGATTATAGGCGACCAGTCTCCAGA
>JACMOW010000157.1 GCA_014377775.1 Pedobacter sp.
TAGGAGGGTGGTTTTTCCAATGATACAAAGTCATACAGTTTTTCTTCTTGCGCGTAAGTTTTATTTACACGTAGGTTGAGTGCACTTGCAGGATACTTAATGTTTTGAGCTAAATAAATGTAAAAATCACCCCAATTATCAGCTTTTGCTGTAGTATTAAGTGAGGCTGCTGTTAGTAAAAGGATAAGAAATCGTTTCATCATTATATTGTTTTGTTAATGTTTGGTAAAAGGGAAGAGGTTGGTTTTTTAGTCACGATAACAATTGCTCCATTTGCAGCTTGTTTTCCATATTGTGCAATAGCGTATGCATCTTTAAGTACGCTTACGCTTTGGATAGTTTCAGGTTTAAGGGCGTTAAAAGTAAGTAGATCTTCTTTTTTACCGTCGATGATGTAAATTAAATTATCCAGAGAATTTGATTTTTTGGCTTTTAGGCTCACCACTTCAGTAGGCATTGTAAATCGAATGGGAATGTTAAATTTAACACGCGCTGGTTTTCCATTTAGCATACCAGGACTCCATCGTTTAGATAATTTTAACGCTCGAATAGCCTCATCGTCTATCCCAAAACCTAATTTTCGGCCTTCAGATTTAATATCGCTTAATGTCCCATCTTTTTCTACAGTAAATGAGACAGAAACGGTACCCTGGATATTATTCTCAACTGCATTTGAAGGGTATTTAATGGTATTCCCTAAAAATGTATATAATTTGTTCATTCCACCCGGATAAACTGGGGGATTACTTAAAGCAACGTGACTATATACTGTATTGTCTTCAGCATTTTCTTCTTTTTGTGGGGTTAAAGCGTATCCAGAAATAACGATTTTTGGTAGCTCGTTATAACCATTTGGAGCTTCATTTGCGATAGCTTCTTCTTTACTGCTCAATTGATTTAATTTAAAAGCGGTAATGAAGCTATAATTTCCATCTTCTGCAGGTAGTTCTTTGGTAAAAGCTAAAATACTTGCTTTAACTTCTTGTTCGGTGTCATACCCTAAATGTCCAATTACATCTACGTTATTAATCTTACCAGTTTCTATATTAAAATTAACACGAACATTACCCTGAATTTGATGATCAATTGCTTCTTTAGGATATGTGATTTTGCCAGATAAGAAATGATAAAAACTATACCAATCCTTACGCAATAATTTAGGTTGAATGTTTTTCAGAGATGGATGCGCTTTATCGTTGTTTTCGTATTTTTTTGGAGCGATGCTTACTTCTACAATGCGCAATGGAGCTGCTATGGTTTGGGTTACAGCATTCTTAATATTATTTAATGGAATTTGTTCAGCAACCGCAATTAAGCCATTATTTTTACGGATTGTAGCGGACGATAAAACTAGGGTTACAGCGAATAAAGGAACAAATAAACCATATTTTAAAATGGCAGTTTTTTTAGACCGTTGCTTGTGCAACATAAAAATTCTTTTTTTAATTAGCGATTTAGTGAAAAAGCCATTCGTTAAAGTGCTAGGTCGCGTTCCGAAAGCTCTACTTAACAGTAAAAGAGAATACATTTCTTTATCGCCCTGAAATTTGGCGGCAGCCTCATCAGCCAAAAATTCATGAATGTTTTTAACCGTATGTTTATAAGCATAAATAATTGGGTTAAACCATGTAAAAATGGCTAAAAATTCAAAGAACAACACGTCGATGGTATGCTTTTGCTTGATATGGATTTCTTCGTGTAAATTGATAGTTGCTAGTTCGGGCACATCTGCAGCAATAACTTTCTTATTGAGAAAAGAAAAGGCGGTGCCATTGTTTACATTACGACACATTTTTCGCAATGCGATCAACTGATAGATAAATCGGCAAATAAAAAATAAAATTCCAGACACATATATTGCTACAGTTAAATTTCCCCAGTTAAATTTTTCTGCACCTGGATTAATTAAACCCACCTGTGATACAAAACCACTCAATTGGTCAACACCAGTATATAACTTCTGTGCAACGGGTTGAGTGGTTAACCATTCGAAGCGCAAAAAAGGAATGATTATCGATAGCACGCCCGATGCGATTAAATATATCCTATTTAATATAAAATAGGTTTCTTTATCCAACAGTAGTTTATAAAAGCAGAAAAATACAATCAGATAAATGTTTACCTGTAGCAAATAATGCGCCCAACTCATTTTGGTTTATTTTTGAATTTATTAATCATTTTTAAAATTTCATCTACATCATTTAAATCAAGTTTCTCTTCTTTTACGAAGAAAGAAAACATGCTTTCAACAGAGTTTTCGAAGTAATTACCTAATAATTTTTCTGTTGCATGTCGTTTATATTCTTCACGGCTAATGAGCGGATAATATTTATGTGCTTTGCCAAATGCTTCGTGACCAATAAAGCCTTTAACCTCTAGTATTCTGATAATGGTTGAAACGGTGTTGTAGGCGGGTTTAGGTTCAGGTAAATAATCCATTACTTCTTTTACAAATGAATTTTCCAGTTGCCATACAATTTGCATGATTTGTTCCTCTGCCTTTGTTAAATCTCTAATTTCCATGATAATTGTTGTTTTTAGTGTTTATGAGCGTTTTTTTAAAAATTGGTGTAATTATTTAAGTAATTTAAGAAAATAATTAATATAAACTTAAAACTAATATATTAGTTTACAAAACTTTTTGCCAATTATTTTATTATTATAATAAAAATAAATTAAAATATATGAAAATAGCCTTCCACGGCGCTGCACGCACGGTTACGGGTAGTAAACATCTAATTACTTTAAATTCTGGCGTTCAAATTTTACTCGACTGCGGTTTATTTCAAGGAATGGGGCGTGTTACTGATCAATTGAATGAATATTTTGGTTTCGATCCAGCTGCAATAAGTTATGTAATCCTTTCTCATGCGCATATTGATCATTGTGGCTTGCTACCAAAGTTAGTTGCTGATGGCTTTAGTGGAGCCATATACTGTACGCCTGGTACCATGGATTTAGCAAGGATACTAATGATGGATTCAGCAAAAATACAAATGCAGGACAGTGAATTTACAAATAGGCATTTAAGGGAGGGTGAAGAAGAGGAAAAACCTTTATATACTGATCAAGATGTGATTAAAACAGTTGGCTTAATGAAGGTGGTAGATTATGGCGAAGATTTTAAAATTGACGAAAATATTAAGCTAAAGTTTACGGATGCTGGGCATATTTTGGGGAGTGCGGCGGCACATTTAACGCTGAAGGAAGAAGGCAAAGAAACAATATTAACTTTTAGTGGTGATGTTGGTCGTTATGGAGACATGCTACTGAAAAGTCCTGAGGTTTTTGACCAGTCTGATTATATCGTTATGGAATCTACCTATGGAGATTCGCTACATAAGGATTTAGCGCCAATCGAAAAACAATTGCTTGAAATTATAAATCATACCTGTAAGGTTAAGAGAGGCAAAGTAATCATTCCTGCGTTTAGTGTTGGTCGTACCCAAGAACTTTTATATGCATTAAACGGATTAGAATTAAAGAACCAACTTCCAGATATAGCTTATTATGTAGATAGTCCACTTTCAGCGCAAGCAACAGCTGTACTAAAGAACCACACGCAAGTATATAACCAGAATGTGATGAAAATTTTGGAAGTAGATCATGATATTTTTGCATTTAAAGGGCTAAAATTTATTGAAAGTACAGAAGAATCTAAAGCTTTAAATGCCGACCCTCGTCCTTGCCTAATTATTTCATCATCTGGTATGGCCGAAGGAGGCAGAGTGAGGCATCATATTAAAAATAACATTGGAAATGCGAAAAATACGATTTTAATGGTAGGCTATGCCGAACCTTCGTCATTGGCGGGGAGGTTAATTGCGGGGCAAAAAGTAGTAGAGATTTTCCGAGAAGATTACGAGGTTAAAGCAGAAGTACAATCCATCAGATCGATGAGTGCCCATGGTGATTATGAAGATTTATTACGGTTCTTATCCTGCCAAGACCCTGCAAAAGTGCGGCAGTTGTTTCTGGTGCATGGCGAATACCAGGTGCAACAAAAATTTGCGTTACGATTAAAGGCTGAGGGCTTTAATTTGGTTTCGATTCCAACGCAGCATGAAGTGTTTGAGTTGGGTTTTTAGAACTTCAGAAATCGATTTTTTTTGGTTCAAAATTTGGGGAGAATTATCCCTGTTGGACTTAAAGCAAAAAGTTTACATTTATTTCATCAAAAATTTAAGGGAGAAAAGGCAATATAAGGTTATACTAGTACTTATATTTTAATCAACCCATTTTTTATTCCATAAACTACTAAACCTGTTCTTGATTTAATATTGAGTTTTGTAAAAAGCGATTCTCGATAATTGTCTACTGTTCGGTGACTAACACTCATCTGGGCTCCAATTTTCTTATAAGTTAGTTCTCTACTACAAAGTTGTAAAAAGGTAAGTTCTTTTTCGGAAAAAATAGGTTTAATTGGATCCTTTTTTAAAGATGCCATTAACCTACCAGATACGAGGTCATTGATATAAAAGCCTTTCTCTTTTATGGTTTGAATGGCGACGAGAAGATCGGATGGTTTAGATTCTTTCAGTAGATAACCACCAGCTCCCGCTTTCAACATTTCGATAATTGCTTTCTCATCTTCGTACATACTGAGCGCTAAAATATTAATCTCAGGGAAATTTTCTTTTACCCATCTTGTAGTCGAATACCCGTCCATAATGGGCATATTAATGTCCATCAATACCACTTCAACAAGACCATGCATCTTAATTTTCTCTTGAAAATCGAGCCCGTTTTTAGATTCAAATACTACCGTTATTTCATCAAATTCTTCCATTAAGTTGGCTAAACCTGAACGGAATAAAGTATGATCATCTACAATGGCTATCGCTATTTTTTGGGGAAGCATAATTTATGGATAAGGAATTTCGATGGTAATTAGTGTGCCTCTAGTTGTACAAGAATTGATTTGTATTTCTCCAGCAATCATTTCAACACGTTTATAAAGAGAATACAATCCAATTCCTCGTTTCTGATTTTTAATTTCTTCATAATCAAATCCAATTCCATTTTCGGTAACACTTAAATGGAGCATATCATTCTTTAGGAAGGCATTAATTTCAATATGTGTGGCTTTAGCGTGTTTAATAATGTTATTGATAATTTCTTGAAGTAAACGTAAAATGATGAGGTCTTTATTTGGTGAAGATACCTTAATGGCTAACAATTGATTTTTAACTTTGAGATGATAACCACTAATTCTTCTTAAACGATTTAGCTCTTGTTTAATGGCTCTTCCTAAGCCTGTTTTCACCAATTGCTCACCTTGTAAAAGTTTCGCCAAGTCGCGTAGTTCTTTGATGGACTTATGGAGTAAATTCAAAGAAGTGTTTATTTTTTTTTCGGATTTTTCAGTTTCAATGATGTTGATGGAATTTAGTGTTAGCGAGATTAAACTTAATAACTGCCCAATATTATCGTGCAAATCTGTAGCAATGGTTTGCATGGTTTGTTCTTGAACCTCTATTTGTGTTTTTAAGATTTCTGCATCAAATTTTAATTGCATATTATGTTTTTCTTCCAAATCCTTTACTTTAAGTGAATTATAAGACTTAATGTAAATTAAAAGGGATAGTGGAGCCAACAAAAAAATGATAGTGGCTAATACAATGATAATAATAACTTCCGTTGACGAGAATTGCATATAAATGAGTAAATCCAAATACTATATAACAGTAAGTTTAAGAAAAGCATAACATAAATTAAAACGGCATAAGATTTTGGAAAATCTTTGTATAAAAAATGGATAAAGAGGTTATAAATCGTGCTTCCAAAGTAATAAAATAACACTCCGGCAACCCACCAAAATTGAGGGTGGATTTTTAAATTAATTGGTTTTTTTTGTTCAATAAGTAAGTAGAAATAAATTAAACTAATAAAAACGAATAGCACCGACTCAATAGCTATGGCTAAAGTTTGAAATCTTAAATAACCATGATTAAAAATTTCAAGTATATACGTGCTACAAAATATAATTAAAGGAAAGCTGCAAATTATTATAGCCTTACTGGTTAAAAATTTTAAAGCTAAATATAGTCCATAAGAAATATATGTAGCCTCGAAAATGATAAAAATATTATATATCCACGCATTCGATTGATGGAATGTTTTAACATAAAATAATCCAATAATCTCAGTAGCGCATACGATAACCAAGTATACTGTAGTGATACAAGAAAATTTTGTAATGTCGTTCCTTAAAAAGAATAACGAAGCGGTTAAACAGCTTATTTCAATGAGAATATTAATGATATGGGTCATGGATACTCACACAGTGGCATATTATCAGGGTCAAAAATATCACTGGTACAATCACAACCTCTTTCAGGTGGACAAAGCCCACCTCTATTTTGTGGTTCCATTTTAATTTCAGGAATGATATTTTGAAAATAATCCTCGTGCTTCTCGGATCGTGCAACTAGGCTGTGCGTTGAAATTAACACTAAAGTATTTTTTCCTTTATAATCCTCATGCCCTTCAGGAGGGCAATCGCCATAGTTTGCAAAATAAATTCTTAAACCATCGGTTACTTGATTAGGTGTTTGCTGTTCGCTTGCCGCTTGCTCAGCATTTAATAGATTCGTAATGTCATTCAACTGTTTCAGGCTAAACCAAACCGAAACCGTGTTCTCTAATTGCCCGTGCTCATCTCTATTAATTTTATCAATATAGTTGTTCACCATCTCCTTCGCTTCTAAAAAGGGAATACTCAGTAAAGCACACTTCTCATTTAATTTTGCTTTTTCTGCCATTAGATTTATTAGTTAAATAAATGGTTGCATTTATTAATCCTAAAATTCGCTAATTATTAAATCATTATACACAGTAAAATCACCCTTATTTATACCGTAAAAATACCTGGTTTATTTAGGGTACTATATGCACTTAATTACCGTTTTCATAAAATGAACAATTAATGGTACAACTTGGTTAAGCCTGTTAATGGCGCACCTTTTTAGGTTGATTAATGATACAGATGGTGAATGTAAGAAGGA
>JACMOW010000158.1 GCA_014377775.1 Pedobacter sp.
CGAAGGTTTTCGAAGCAAATGGCGTTAATTTTTTTATGAAGTAAAGCTTTTAAGTAGGAGTCTTTTAAGGTGCCAATTTGTAAGGCTGAGAATAGAGTTTGACCTTTGTGCATCATCCCAATTTCTTCGAGAATTGGTGGCGCTATTTTAACAATGATATCAGCGTTCCAAATTTCTTTTTTGTGGAAACAAATTTGGGCACCCTGCTCGCTATAATCGTTATCGGAAAAATTAGCCCCAACACCCGCGCCCGATTCGATCATTACTTTATGCCCATTATTTACCAATAAGGCAACAGAAAGCGGGGTTAATGCTATTCTACATTCTTGAAAAGAAATTTCTTTTGGAATACCAATATATAAACTATTGCTTTTTTTATTCGTTTCCAGCATTTCTTCTTGCGTCTGCAATAATCCTCTTTGGGCAATAGCAGCCATGCCTTCTCGTAATCCTGTAGCCATGATAAATGGGGTAGTTTAGTGGTATGAAGTTACAGAAAATATGGGGGATTTACAAATTTTTAGCCTACTACTTTACCACAAAAATAACTTCACCATAACATAGACCCTTGTCCGTTATTCCTTGCAAAATAATTCGATACTCACCACTAAGATCAGCAGTAGAAAAGCTAAGTTCAGCTTCCCCATCGGCGTTACTCTACAAGCCTGCGCCGCAAAAAAATGTGGTGGCGGCAACCTTTTTACCATACGGACTTAATAAAGTATTCCTTTCCAATTTAAGCAGATCAGTTTTATCGGTACTAAGAATTTTAATTCAATTGTTTCCGAATAGCACCACATCTATTATAAATGGTCTTGTCTGTATGAACAAAAAGGCCAACACGTTGTTGGGAATGCGCAGAAAATGTGCAGCAGAATAAAAGGAAAAATAACAGCTTTTTCATCACGAACCAATCATTGAGAATGAAAAAACTCTCTCCGTTTTGCCAGTAATTTTGATTTCAACTTTGATATACTTTTCGGGTAATAGTTCTTGCACCTTTGTGGGCCACTCTACCAAGCAATAAGCGCCACTATAAAAGTATTCTTCATAGCCAATATCATACGCTTCTTGCACGTTTTTTAATCGATAAAAATCAAAATGATAAATGGGACCTTCATATTCATTTACAATCGAAAAGGTAGGGCTACTCACTACTTCATAAATACCTAAGGCGTCACAAAATGCTTTAATTAAAGTCGTTTTCCCAGCCGCCATTTCACCTTCAAAAATGAAAAATTTATTACCGTTGGCAAATGCGATGAGCTGTTCAGCAACCGATTTTAATTCAGCGGGACTATTAATCGTTATAGCTTCCATGGATACAAATATAGCTAAAGGCTTAGCTTATAACAATGTTGACCATTGATAACCGTATTAATATCAAACTCTGTGTGCTTATTTAGTAATAATTTTTGTTATTTTTGTTAAATGAGGCTTTCAAAACATCATCTTGATAAGATTCGGGAGTTCTTCTCTGACTTGCCCGTTAAGAAGGCATATTTATTTGGTTCTTACTCTAGAAATGAGGCAGATAAAAATAGCGATGTTGATATCCTTGTAGAATTAGATCATTCAAAGCCAATTGGAATGAAGTTTTTCACTTACCAAGATGGTTTGGAAAATCTATTGAAGAAAAAAGTAGACTTAGTTAGCGAAGAAGGCCTTTCTAAGTTTATTAAACCGTTTATTGATAAAGATAAGGTATTGATTTATGAGAGGTAAACTTGGGGATAAAGCTAGGCTTCAACATGTATTGGACGCAATAAATGAGGTTGAGAATTATCTGCAAGGAGTTACATTAGAACAATTTTTAGCGAATTCAGAAAAACGCTTTGCCACACTTAACCAAGTCGAAATTATTGGGGAAGCTTGTAATGCATTAACGGATGAGTTGAAGGTAACTTATTCTTTCATTCCGTGGAAACCAATAGTGGCATTTAGAAATATTTCTATTCATGAATATTTTGGCGTCAACTTAAATTTGGTCTGGGAAATCGGAACCAATGATTTACCAGACCTGAAAAAACAAATAGTTGAAATGCTAGCTGATATAACCGCTGAGTAAAAGACTATTTCGAACTATACGTTGCAATTGGAATAATCATTTCTTCTAACGAAATACCACCGTGCTGAAACGATTCGTTGTAGTAATTTACAAACTGGTTATAATTGTTTTGGTATACAAAATAACGGTCTTCTTTTGCAAAAATATAATTAGAACTAATGTTTATTTTGGGAAGTTGCGCTTCGTGCGGATTTTTAACAAGAAACACTTCCTTGGCATTATAATTTAGGTTTCTGCCCTGTTTGTAACGCAAATTGCTATTGGTGCTTCTATCGCCAATCACTTTACTGGCATGTTTTACGCGAATGGTACCGTGGTCGGTGGTAATCACAACTTTCACCCTTTTCTGAGAAATTTTCTTCAATAAATCTAATAAAGGAGAATGTTCAAACCATGATAAAGTTAGCGAGCGATAAGCGGCATCGTCGTTTGCCAATTCGCGGATCATTTGCATATCGGTACGCGCATGAGAGAGCATATCTACAAAGTTGTAAACGATGGCATTAAAATCATTATCCATAAGGTTATTTACCTTTTCATTTAGGTCTTTTCCTTGATCGAAAGTTAATATTTTATGATAGCTAAATTTACAATCTTTTCGCAAACTGCGTTTAATTTGATCCGCAAGAAATGCTTCTTCATGTAAATTTTTACCGCCCTCATCATCGTCATTTTGCCATAGCGAAGGAAAACGAGCCTCCATCTCTAAAGGCATTAAACCTGCAAAAATTGAATTTCGCGCATACTGAGTTGCCGTTGGTAGGATACTTGAATAGATATCTTCTTCTTCCAGCCTAAAATACTCAGTAATTAGTGGATTAATAATTTTCCATTGATCATACCTTAGGTTATCGATTAGGATAAAAAATACGGGTGTAGTACTATTAATTAAAGGGAAAACCTTTTTCTTTAATAGATTGTTTGACAGTAATGGGGAATTATCCTTTCCTTTAACCCAATCTAAATAATTATCTTCAACAAACTTAGAAAACTGACTATTGGCTTCCGATTTCTGCATGGTTAAAATTTCATGCATTTGTGGATCATCTAGTTTTTCGAGCTCAAGCTCCCAAAAGACCAATTTTTTATACACTTCTACCCACTCTTCATAACTTAACTTATCGTTTAAAGTCATGCCTAATCGTCTAAAATCTTGCTGATAAGCAGAAGAAGTTCTTTCACTCACCAAAAGCTTTTTATCAATAATCTTCTTAATGGTTAACAAAACTTGCTTTGGATTTACTGGCTTAATTAAATAATCATCAATTTTAGAACCGATGGCATCTTCCATTAAATTCTCTTCTTCACTTTTCGTAATTAACACCACAGGAACATCTGAACGGATGTTTTTTATCGCCGATAAAGTTTCTAATCCGCTCATTCCAGGCATATTTTCATCTAAAAATACGAGGTCAAAATGCTCCTTTTCAAAAGCAGACAAAGCATCATTTCCATTGGTAAATGTAGTAACGTGATAACCCTTTTCATTTAGTAATAAAATATGTGGTTTTAACAAATTGATCTCATCATCGGCCCATAAAATTTTGGTTTCCTGCATTATATATACTTTTTATGTAATTTAAAGGTTTTAAAAGCACTAGTCTTTTTCTACTGTGGATAAAAATAGCAATTTTTGTACCGTATAATTTATTTTTAAGAATTGAATAAAAAGAAAATCATAAATGATCCGGTTTACGGCTTCATTACCATTCCTTCGGAATTAATATACGACTTAATTTCTCATCCTTATTTTCAAAGGTTAAGATACATTAAGCAGCTGGGAATGACGCACTTAGTTTACCCCGGCGCTTTGCACACTCGATTTCATCATGCCCTAGGTGCTATGCATTTGATGGGCTTGGCGCTTGAGGTATTAAGAAGTAAAGGGCATCCCATTTCTTTTGAAGAAGAAGAGGCGGCAACCATAGCCATTTTACTACACGATATAGGACATGGTCCTTTTTCTCACGCACTTGAGCATACGCTAGTAAACGGTATTCAGCACGAAGATATTTCAATGCTGATGATGGATAAACTGAATGAGGAGTTTAATGGGCAACTAGATCAGGCAATAGAGATTTTTAAGGGAAAATACCATCGTAACTTTTTTTACCAGTTAATTTCTGGGCAACTTGATTTAGATCGAATGGATTATTTAAACCGCGATAGCTTTTTTACTGGCGTAAGCGAGGGGGTAATTAGCTTTGATCGAATCATAAAAATGTTTAATGTAGTTAATGATCAGCTAGTTATTGAGGAAAAGGGGATCTATTCTATTGAAAAATTTTTAATTGCAAGGAGGTTGATGTATTGGCAAGTTTACCTGCATAAAACAGTAATTGCAGGCGAACAACTATTGGTTAAAATTTTAGAGCGAGCGAAAGAATTAGCGTCTAACGGAACTATATTATTTGCAACACCAGCCTTACAACATTTTTTAGGGGAAGACGTTACCGAGCTTAATTTTTTCAAGGACGAAAATCATCTTTTGCAGTTTTCTAAATTAGACGATCAAGATATTTATGCTGCGATTAAAGTTTGGGAAAATCATCCAGATATAATTTTGGCGAGACTTTGTAAAATGTTAAATTCAAGAAAATTATATAAAGTAGAAATTACGAATGAAGCCCCTTCACCAGAAAGAATAGCAACTTTGAGCGAAAATATAGCCCAAGCCCTAAACTTATTCGGGGACGATATCTCATATTTTGTATTCACCGATAGCATTAGAAATAGAGCATACAACGCAGGAAATAGCAATATTAATATTTTAATGAAAAATGGAGCGTTAGTAGACATTACAAAAGCGTCAGATTTATCTAACTTAGCATCTTTAGATCGGACGGTTAAAAAATACATTTTGTGTTATACGAAATTAGAGGAGAAAAGTTAAAGCCTATCTTAACAAAAATTAACTTATCCTTGTATTTAATACTATGATTATCCACAGTTGTTTATTTGTTCATATCAATTTAACAATTAACTTTGTAAAATGCAATTTACTGCCGAGCAGATAAGCGAGTTTTTAGATGGAATTATCGTAGGCGAATCATCCGTAAAGGTTGGAGAGCTTGCAAAAATAGAACATGGGTGCGAGGGATCGCTCTGTTTTCTATCGAATCCGAAGTACGAAAGTTACTTATATACAACAAAAGCTTCGATCGTTATTGTATCGAGCGACTTTTTGCCGACTCAACCTGTAAGCTGTACCTTAATTAAGGTCAAGGATCCATATAGTGCATTTTCTGTGCTTTTAGAAAAATACAATGAAGCGCTAAATCCAGATAATACTCAGGTTGGGATTAATCAGCCTTGCTTCATACACTCGAGCGCAAAGATTGGTAAAAATGTGTTTATTGGAGCGTTTTGTTCAATCGATGAAAACGTAGAAATTGGCGATAATTGTAGAATTTATACTCAAGTTTACATCGGATCGGGCACTAAAATTGCGAGCGACAGCACCATTTATGCGGGAGTAAAAATATACAATCGTTCGGTTATTGGAAGTCGAGTTACTATCCATTCTAACGCCGTAATTGGTAGCGATGGATTTGGTTTTGCGCCGCAGCCAGATGGCACCTATCATAAAATTGCCCAGATTGGAAACGTGGTGATTGAAGATGATGTTGAAATTGGCTCAAATACCACAATTGATAGAGCAACGATGGGTTCTACCTTTATTAGAAAAGGAGCAAAACTTGACAACCTGATACAAATTGCCCACAACGTAGACATTGGCGCACACACCGTTGTAGCTGCACAAACAGGTATTTCGGGAAGCACTAAATTGGGCGATAACTCCGTTATTGGAGGACAGGTTGGAATTGCAGGGCACTTAAATCTAGCTAAAGGCACTCAAATTGGTGCGCAGGCTGGAATTAATTTTAACACTGAAGAAAATAAACAATGGCACGGTAGTCCGGCCCAACCCCTAAAGGAATGGATGCGCTCTACCGTTATTTTTAAGAAATTGCCTGAAGTAGATAAACGAATTAGCACTTTAGAAGCAAAAGTAGCCGAACTAACAGCTATGATTGAGAAAACAGCCACAAGACAAGATTGACAATGAACGTTAAACAAAAAACCATTAAAAGTGAAGTTTCGGTTAAAGGTGTTGGTTTACATACCGGTGCAAATGTGACGTTAACATTTTGCCCTGCTCCTGATAACCATGGTTTTAAATTTCAAAGAATAGACCTTCCCGGAGCGCCAATTATTGATGCCGATTGCGATAATGTTTCGGATACCGCAAGAGGAACAACTCTTTCACAAAATGGAGCAAGCGTAAGCACCGTAGAACATGTTATGGCTTCTTTGGTTGGGATGGATTTAGACAACGTGTTGATAAAGCTCGATGGTCCGGAAGCCCCAATTATGGATGGAAGCGCAATTTTGTTTGTTGAAGCACTGGAGGAGATAGGCATAATTGCTCAAAGTACTGATCGGGAATATTATTCTATTCCACATAACATTACTTACACTGAACCCGATAGAAAAGTTGAAATTGTAGCCATGCCGCTAGACGATTATCGTTTTACGTGTATGATCGATTACAACTCTCCAGTTTTGGGAAGTCAACACGCTGGAATATCAACTATTAGTGAGTTTAAAAAGGAAATCGCTTCATGCAGAACATTTTGTTTTTTACATGAACTAGAATATCAATTACAGAATAACCTCATTAAAGGTGGAGATTTAAATAATGCCATTGTAATTGTAGACAAAGAAGTAACGAAAGAAGAGCTCAAACATTTAGCTAAAATATTTAACAGATCAGCGATTGAAGTTGCGCCGCAAGGCATCTTAAACAACATGGAATTGCGCTATCAAAATGAACCCGCACGGCATAAATTGCTGGATATGATTGGCGATTTGGCGCTTGTTGGGATGCACTTAAAAGGCCATATCATGGCGGCTAGACCCGGGCATGCAGCTAATGTGGCTTTTGCAAAAAGGATTAAAGCTGCAATTAAAAAAGATAAGGGCAAAAAAACACAAAAGGTTTACGATGTAAATGCAAAGCCTTTATACGATGTAGTTCAAATTATGGAGATCTTGCCGCACCGGCAGCCTTTTTTGTTTGTGGATAAAGTACTCGAACTTTCGAAAACTCATGTAGTTGGCGTTAAAAACGTAACCATGAACGAGGAATTTTTTAAAGGACATTTTCCGGGAGCCCCGGTATTACCAGGTGTAATACAAATTGAAGCCATGGCACAAGTTGGAGGAATATTGGTATTAAGCACCGTTCCCGACCCGCAAAATTATTTAACATACTTTTTAAAAATTGATAACGTACGTTTTAGGGCTCAAGTTTTGCCAGGCGATACCATTGTGTTTAGGTGTGATTTAATGGAACCCATAAGACGAGGAATTGCGCAGATGAAAGGCTTCGGTATGGTAGGCGAAAAAATAGTAGTGGAAGCTGAAATGATGGCGCAAATTGCAAAAGTAAAAGAAAACGAACCGGCATAATGATACAACCTTTAGCATATATTCACCCGCAGGCAAAAATAGCCGACAATGTAGTTGTTGAGCCATTTGCTGTTATTCATAAAGATGTTGAAATTGGAGAAGGTACGTGGATTGGATCGAACGTTGTAATTATGGATGGCGCCCGGATTGGTAAAAACTGCCGTGTTTTTCCAGGATCGGTAATTTCTGGAATTCCACAAGATTTAAAATTTGCAGGCGAGGTTACAACGGCCGAGATTGGAGACAATACAACCATCCGCGAATGCGTAACCATTAATCGTGGTACCAAAGATAAGTGGAAAACTGTAATTGGAAATAATTGCCTAATCCAAGCTTATTCTCACATTGCGCACGATTGTGAGGTGGGTAACTATTGTATTTTTTCAAATAGCACTACTTTAGCAGGCCATATCACCATTGGCGATTACGTGGTTTTGGCAGGTTTAGTGGCCATTCATCAATTTGTGAAGGTGGGCTCTCACGCTTTTGTAACGGGCGGATCGTTGGTTCGTAAAGATGTGCCGCCGTATGTGAAAGCCGCACGTGAACCTCTTTCTTATGTGGGCATCAATTCAGTAGGCTTAAGAAGAAGAGGGTATACGCCAGAAAATATCAACGAAATTCAAGAGATTTATCGCGTTTTGTTTGTGAAGAACAACAATGTAACAAAAGCATTGGACATTATTGAAGCCGACTTTCCGCCAACCGAAATCCGTGATGAAATTGTTGATTTTATTCGCAATTCTAACCGTGGCGTAATGAGAGGTTTTGGATCGGGAAGCAGAGACAGGTAAATGAATATCACCCTAAACAACATTGGTAGACGGTTTAACAAAGAGTGGATCTTTAGAGGGATAAACTATCAGTTTGAGCAAGGACAAAGGTATGCCGTTTTGGGCCCCAATGGTTCAGGAAAATCAACATTATTAAGTGTTTTATTAGGGAGTTTAACGCCATCAGAGGGCGAATTAAAGTATTTAAACCCACAAGAAATTAACGTAGAAAGCATTTATCAGCATATCAGTTTTGCTGCACCTTATATCGATTTAATAGAAGAATTTACGCTTCAAGAAACTATAGCGTTTCATTTTCAATTTAAGGAGTATACTGCTGGATTAAACGAATTGCAGGTACTTGATTTGTTAGGTCTTGAAAAGTCGCAAGACAAAGCCTTAAAACATTTCTCTTCAGGTATGAAACAACGAACGAAGCTAGTATTGGCCTGTTGCACCAATTCGCCCATTCTTTTATTAGATGAGCCTACCTCTAATTTGGATACGCAAGGAGTAGATTGGTATTTATCATTGATTGAAAAATTTGGCGAGCATAAAACCATCATCATAGGATCAAATCAAGCGCACGAATATTCGTTTTGTAAGCAGCGATTAATGATTAGTGACTATAAATAGACAAATAGAAACTACCCTATTTCTTCTTAAAACCACCTTAGAAAAATATTTTAAAAACACTATTGTGTAATTAAAAAATAGTTTATACCTTTGCGCCACGAAACAGGGGTTAATTAGACGCTAGATTTCAAAGAAATTATTAAAAAACGAATGCTGGTACTGTTTAATAAAGCAGATAATACGCTGAGATTTTAATACTAGTGTTTATATAAAAGAGTTAAGTAAGAATTTTCATAGTTTAGTTTTAGGTTTAGGTTGATTGTGGCTTCGGAGTGGTTCCCGAAGCCATTTTTTTTTGCTGTTATTTTGAAAATAGTTTTTACCTTGCAACCTCAAAAAAATCATAACTGATTTTATAAAACAATATGGCAAAAGCATCAGAAATAAAAATCGGTAACATCCTTCGTTTAAACGGAGAGTTAGTTACTGTTGAAGAATGGAATCACCGAACACCTGGTAAGGGCGGCGCATTTTATACAGGCAAATTTCGCAACATCAAAACCTCTAGACTTATTGAAGCAAGAATGGGTACCGATGAACAAGTAGAAATTTGTCGCGTGGAAACGAATGATTATCAATATCTATATGAGGATGGCGATTATTTAGTGGTGATGGACAATACCTCTTATGAGCAGTTTAATGTTCCCAAAACGCTGTTTGGTACATCAATTAAATTCTTAAAAGAAGGAATGAGTATTATAGTTGCCCTAGAAAGTGAAGAGCCTATTCAAGCCAGCATTCCAAATTTTGTTGAAATGGAAGTGGTTTACTCTGAGCCCGCAGTTAAAGGCGACACCTCTACCAATGCTTTAAAAAGTGCAACAGTAGAAAATGAGGTGGAGATTAAAGTGCCAATGTTTGTTAATCAAGGCGATAAAGTAAAGATCGATACACGTACTGGTGAGTACGTAGAAAGAGTGAAGTAGGCCAGGATTTAACTAGGATTTTTGGCGCGCAATCGCTTTAAGTAACACAAACCATGTTTAAAGTTCAAGTAAGAAAACAGGCGCTACAACAACGTAATTTCTTAACGAGTAACGATTATGTTTTGTTGAATCATAAGTTGCTGGAGGGCTTTAAAACACTCGATTTTTCGAAAATTAGTAGCATTCATGTCTTTTTGCCAATACTTGCTAACAAAGAGCCAAATACTTTTTTATTGATCGATTGGCTACAAGAAAATTACCCTCAGATTGAAATTATAGTACCTAAGGCCGATTTTGAATCCAGTTTAATGCGCAGTTATCGATATTTTAGTAAGGCCGATTTAGTACTCAACTCCTATCATATTCCCGAGCCTAAGAATTCGCAAGAAACAACAACTATTCCTGATGTTGTTTTAGTTCCTTTGCTTGCTTTTGATTTAAAAGGACATCGCGTGGGCTATGGAATGGGTTTTTATGATCGTTTTTTGCAAAACACAACAGCTCAAAAAATCGGACTGTCGTTTTTTGATGCCGTAACAGAAATTAATGATGTACATTTGAATGATATCCGGCTAGATAAGTGCATTACTCCAAGCGGAACAATAGACTTTTAAGAGAATGGAAAGAGATTTCAAAATAACTTCTGCACAGCATTACGAAGATACCATGATTATCATTTTCGAAATGCAAGAGCAAGAAGACCCATTAACCCCTTCGCAACTAGCCGAAGTGCAAATTATGATGAAGGCGGCGGAGAAATACGAGGACGAAGAGCTTTAATAAAATCCGCTATCAAATAAGCAATACTTTTCGCTGTTGTTAAATCTTTTTCCCCGTTTGCTAGCTGAGTTGCTCCTTCACAAATATGTAAATAGCTAAATTTTTTAGTGCTAGATAAAATAATTGTGCGAATATCGTTTAAGGAGAAGCCCGAAGGACTACTTGCGCTTGATAAAACATTGGCAATACTATCTAAGTCGAGTTCTAAGGCACAGGGATCGGGTAAATCTTTAATAAATGCATTCCAGTTTTTCAATATGGATTTATCACTTTTAACTATATCTTCGTAATAGCATACACGAATTTTAGGGTTGTTTTTTATAAAATTTGGCAAATCGGCATGAACATAGTTCTGCTGCAATCCAAATATGCGATACTGGTTTAAATACCCATTTTGCAAAGCATAGGTAAAGCCATTGCCGCTATGTCGGCCTTCGGCTTTTCTTAGGTCAGCATGCGCATCGATGTTTATGATGTTCATTTTTCCATTGTGCGCTAATGATGCGCCCCAAATCATCCCCATTGCGTTATTATGCCCACCCCCTATTACAATTGGTATTTTGTTTGCAGCTATAATCTGCTTAACAATTGGATAAACCAAGCTGTCTATTGTTTTCACTTTGTTTCTTAAGCTGGTTAAGCTAGTATCATCAGGCTCGTTAATTTCCAAGCTGCCTAATATTAATAATTCATCGCCATTAAAAAACGGATTGCTTTGCATATTGAGCAGCACTTTCAATGTGGGTATCCAAGCTGTTCGTGTTCCGCCAATTCCAAAATTTGCGCGAACGCCTATGTCTTCCGGAATACCAAAAAGCACAAATTTTGCATTACATTTTTGCAAATCTTCGAAGGAGCGGATAAATTGTACCCTTTGGCCTAGTTTAACTTCTCCAATTCTTTCATTAATTAAAGGGAAAACTTCGTCATGTGTATATATTTTTAATTTATCCATGATAAATTTCTCCATTTAAAATTACTGTTTCTACTTGCAACTGACCAAAACTATAAGGCAAATAAGCCAATGAAGGCATTTCTCGAGTAATAAATAAATTTGCCCTTTTCCCAATTGCAATGCTTCCCACTTCAGTACTTAATTCCATCGCTGCTGCTCCGTTTAGTGTGGCAGCATTAATGGCTTCTTCGGGCATCATTTTAAGTTTTATGCAGGCCAATGAAACTACAAAATTCATATTTCCAGAAGGCGTAGAACCTGGGTTATAGTCGCTCGCTAAAGCAATAGCTATATTGTTGTTCATTAAGCCTCTTGCGTTAGCGAAAGGAATATTTAAGAAAAAGGAACAGGAAGGTAAAAGTGTAGCAATGGTAGAGCTATTTGCTAAACTTTCTAGTACATCGGTATCTGTTTCTTCTAGGTGATCAACGGAAATCGCCCCATGTTTAATTCCAATTTGAACGCCTCCTGAAACCGAAAGCTGATTAGCATGTATTTTAGGCTTTAACCCGTATTGTGCGGCGGCGGATAAAATCTGGTCAGTTTCTTCGACTGAAAAAAAACCTCTTTCACAAAAAACGTCTATATAATCAGCCAATTTTTCTTTCGCTACCAAGGGAAGCATTTCATTTACAATTAAGTTTATATAATCTTTATGATTGTTTTTATAGGCTCGTGGATAGGCGTGTGCGGCTAATAAGGTGGCTTTAATAGGAATGGGGAATGCGCTTTTTAATCGCTTAATTACACGAAGCATTTTGAGCTCGCTTTCTACAGTTAATCCATAACCACTTTTTATTTCTAAGGCACCCGTGCCTTGGTTAATCATATCACGAACGCGTAAGCAAGAGCTTTCGAAAAGAGAATCTTCGGTAGCTAGTGCTAGTTTATCGGCCGAGTTAAGGATGCCTCCTCCGGCTGTTGCAATTTCCTCGTAGCTTTTACCTTCAACTTTCATTACGAACTCTTCTTCACGTGATGCGGCAAAAACGAGATGGGTATGGCTATCGCACCAAGCGGGGATTACGAACTTGCCTTGGGCTGAGATTTTAGATATGAGAGTTGAGATGTGAGAGGGAATCGAATTCATCGATCCAAAATCTTTAATTAATCCATTCTCTAGTAAAAGCCAAGCATTTTCCAATACAGGTAAATTAATCATCTCACTACCATGAAGCACTAATTTCTCTTTTGGATGAATGCCTACAAGGACTTTTATGTTGGTAATTAACATTATTCTAGTTCTAATAAAACCGGACAGTGATCAGAGTGCAGTGCGTCGGGTAAAATCCTCACGTTTTTGAGGCGGTTTTCCATTTGTTTAGTCACTAAATGGTAATCTATGCGCCAACCCAAGTTTTTACCCCTTGAACCTGCTCTGTAGCTCCACCAGGTATACTGATGTGGGTCTTTATTAAAATGCCTAAATGAATCGATAAACCCATTGTTCATAAATAACTCCATCCATGATCTTTCTTCGGGCAAAAATCCAGATGAATTGGCATTTGATTTTGGATTATGAATGTCGATGGGTTGGTGACAAATATTATAATCGCCGGAGATAATTAAATTCGAGAATTGCAGGCGCAACTCGTTGATGTATACCTCAAAAAAGCGCATAAACTCATATTTTTTGATCTGTCTTTCATCGCCACTGGATCCGGAAGGCATATACAAACTCATTAAAGAGAACGTATCGAAATCTGCTCTTAAAATACGCCCTTCGGCATCGATCCAACTCTCGCCACAGCCATATGAAATGTTGTTCGGTTTAATTTTGGTTAAAATGGCCACGCCGCTGTATCCCTTTTTTTCTGCCGGAAACCAATAATGATGGTATCCCAATTGCTCAATTAAAGCAATAATTTCGGGAATTTGTTCTTTTAATGCTTTTACTTCCTGTAAGCAAACCATATCGGCATCTGTAGCTTGTAGCCAATTAAAAAGGCCTTTTGTTGACGCGGCACGAATGCCATTTACATTATATGAGATAATTTTCATCTTGTGTTTTCCTTGTATTGATTGGCGTTTAGCATAAAGCATTTGCTTTGATATTAACTCTTAACTTTTAACTTTTGCATTTCTTTTTCTAATTTTCTAACTTCCCGCTTTTTAAGCATGGTTACTGTCATTTTAATATCGGCTTTAGGGCGGTTTGCTTTACCAGTAGGCTCATTTGCAATTGCGTCTACCATTTCAAGCCCTTTTACAACCTCACCATAAACGGTATAATTTCGGTCTAAATGGGGCGAACCACCAATGGTTTTATACACTTGTCGCTGCCATTCAGGGATTTTGAACTTTAAACGGTTCTCTTCAGTTACATTTAATGTTGAGTCGTTCCAGATTTTTCCTTGTACAATATAAAATTGTGTGCTACTTGATGCTTTTGTTGGATTGCTCGAATCGCCCTCTCGAGCGGCAGCTAGAACTCCCTTTTTATGGAATAGATTATCATTAAACTCGGCCGGAACGGTATATTTTAATCCACCATTCCCAAGCGTCGAATCGGGATGAGCATTTTTCGAGTCAAGGTCGCCTCCTTGGATCATGAATTCTTTAATCACCCGATGAAATAGGGTGCCATTATATAAACCTTGTTTCGCTACTTTTATAAAATTATCCCGATGTAAGGGCGTTTCATTGTAAAGCCTAATAATGACCATTCCCTTGTCTGTCGCAATTTTGACATACTGATATTTGGGCTTCACGGCTATCGCTTGAAGGCAGTAAAGGCTAAAAAAAATAAAAAAAAGTTTCTTCATGCTTAAATGATTTACTACTAAGGTATTTAAAAATTAGAATGGAGTTACATTTCTAGACTCTTTTTATTTAGCATTTTTTAACAATTGAATGCGTTTTAATTCAAAAATAAATATATAACTTTGTTGTAATGAGTTTAAAGCAAAAATTAGCGATAAGTCTTTGTGCCTTTTACGTAATTAGTGTAATTGGCGTGGCATTGAGTTTGCATTTTTGTGGCGGAAAATTAGCTTCCATTTCGGCTTTAAATGCCAAGGAGGTTTGTAAATATTGTAAGTCAGAACCCATTGCTCAAAAGGACGATAATTGTTGCAAGAATACAAAAATTGATGTTAAAGTAAAGGATAATCATCAAATTGAAAGCGCGGTTAAACTACCCAAAATTTTTAGTATAGATGCTTTTATACCTCGTGCTGCGCATACTATTTTCAAAAAACTTTTACCAAATCTTTTCAATAAGGTAGAAAATAGAAACCCTCCCAAAATCACAGGCGTAGCGCTACACGTGATGAATTGCGTTTTTAGAAATTAGCTAAATTGAATATTTAAACAACAAGCGAATGCTTGTTGGTATAATTATTATTTAAATTTCGAAAATGAAAACGACAAAAATATTATTAGTCTTTTTGATGCTTTTTGCTACAAATAAAGTATTGGCTCAGCAAATTAGTGCCGTAGAAATGCAGGTTACTGGATTAACGTGTTCTATGTGTTCGCAAGCCACAGAAAAATCATTACGCACCTTATCTTATGTTAGTAATGTTAATCCCGATTTAAATAAAAACCTTTTTTTAGTGACTTTTAAAAAGGATGGAGCGGTTAATTTTGATCAAATGAACAAAAAGGTTAAAGACGCAGGATTTTCGGTAGGTAATTTAGCGGCAACAATTAATTTTAATCAGGCAAAAGTTGATGAGGATGGGCAGGTAGTGGTCGGGGAAAATGTATATCGTTTTGCAAATGTAAAAAGTAAAGTACTAAATGGACCGGTTAAGGTAAATGTGATCGATAAAAATTTTATTTCGAATGCTGCTTTTAAGCAAAAGTTGGCTCAACTTAAACTTGATTCCTATGCGAGTGGTATGGGTGTAGTAAATGGTAAAAAAGTTAGAATATATCATTTAAGCATTTAATGATGATAAAGAAAGCGATTGGGTTCATCGTCCTAGGATTCTGCCTTAATCTTTCGTTATTTGCGCAAGAACTTTATATTTTCACAGAGCCAGCAAGTAATATGCCTGCTAAATCTATTGGTATAAGGCTAACCAACGAAGGTATGTTTAGCCCAGATTTTAGGAACAGAAGCATTGCGGAAGTAATGGTGGGTGTAAATAAAAATTTAATGTTTCATATCCAAGGTTTTCTTTCTGATATGGATGGAAAATATGAAGCAGAAGGCTCAAGTTTTTACATGAAATATCGGTTCTTATCATTAGATGCAGCACACAGCCATTTTAGAGCGTCGGCGTTTGGTAGAATAAGCTCCAGCAAAAGAGGAGTAAGTACGGAGGATATTAATTTAGAGGGCGATAATTCTGGACTCCAGGGCGGATTTATTTTTACACAGTTAATTCACAAGCTAGCATTATCCGCAACACTGGGTTATAGTAAAGTATTTGGGAGAGATGAAAAAAGTTTGATTGGGGGTATGGGGTTAGATTTTCACGGTATGATGATGCCTACAACGCAAACAAAAACCCCCAATGAACTATTAAGCTATAGTTTATCGTCTGGCTATTTACTATTACCTTTTGTTTACAAGAACTATAATCAGCCTAATTTTAATCTATATTTTGAAGTATTAGGGAAAACGAATCCCGCTAATGGCAATTCTTACCTTGATTTTGCACCAGCTTTGCAGTTGATTTTGAATAGCAAAACTAGAATTGATTTGGGCTATCGTTTTCAGGCTGCTGGAAATATTGAAAATAGGTATTTAAGAAACATGTACCTAGCTAGAGTAGAGTTTAATTTTTTTAACGCATTAAGTAGAAAATAATAATATTATGAAAAGGATAACCTTAATAATCGCCCTATTTGCGGCAACTGTATTTACCACAAAGGCACAAAGTGTAGTGGCTAAAAGTGAGTTTAATAACACGCTAAAAGTATATTTTGAAACCAAAAATGCTTTGGCAAAAGATAATGCAGCACAAGCTAGTGAAAGTGTTAAAGTGCTGTTAAGCAATCTGGATAATTTTCCAGTTAAAACATTATCTGAAACACAACAAGCGTTATGGAAAACAGAAGCTGAGGCGATTAAAAAAGCTGCTTTAGCAATTTCTACAGAGAAAGGGATTAAAGTACAACGTCAGAGTTTTTGGCCATTGTCTTCGGCAATGATAAAATTGGCCAAATCTTTTAATATGAATAATGAGGTAATTTATGTGCAATACTGTCCGATGGCAAAAAGGAGTTGGTTAAGTGAAGTTGAGTCGGTTCAAAATCCATTTTATGGCAGTATGATGTACGATTGCGGGGAAGTAACTGAAACGATAACTAAAAAATAAATGGAGCTGTATATCAAAAATATGGTATGCAACCGATGCAAGACGGTAGTGCAAGCCGAGTTAATTAAATTGGGCTTGCACCCTATTTCGGTACAATTGGGAAGGGTAGAAATTTCCGAAAAAACGATCGAACCATTAAAATATTTGGAACTTGGGCAAACGCTTCAACAGTTTGGATTCGAGCTGTTGTTGGATAGAAAGAAACAAACGGTTGAGCAAATAAAAACGGCAATTATTGAGCTTGTTCATTATACAACCGTGGCGCTAAAGGTAAACCTATCTATTTACCTGAGTGAAAAACTAGCGTTGGGCTATGCTAATTTAAGTGCTACATTTTCTGATATGGAAGGCGTTACGATAGAACGATATTTTATACATCAGAAGATTGAAAAAGTAAAAGAACTTTTAACATATGACGAAAAATCGTTGAGCGAAATTGCGTATTTATTAGATTACAGCAGTGTGGCGCATTTATCTACACAGTTTAAAAAAATAACCGGAGAAACGCCCTCTAGTTATAAATTAGCTCATTTTCAAATTAGAAAAACGATAGACGAAGTATAATTTTTTATTTAAGTTTCGCTAATTATATAAATCTTTCCGATTAGGGTGTAACAGCAAAAAAACATAGTGCCCTAACTTTGTGTTATTAATTATAAATAAAATGACACACACTTATCAAGTAACAGGTATGACCTGTTCTGGCTGTGAAAATAAAGTAAAAAGCAGCTTGTTACTCATCCCAGAAATAACTGCTGTTGAGGTTTCAAAAGACAACAATTCGGCAACAATAACAATGGACAAACATATTGATTTGTCATCCTTACAGATAGCTTTAGGCGGTCACTATCAGATTAGTTTGCCAACCAAGAAAAATTTAAATGCAGTCGAAAAACCTTGTTGCGCTGTAAATCACCAAACAACAATATCAAAAACGAATAATAACCACCAAGGTAAATATTATTGCCCGATGCATTGTGAAGGAGATAAAGTTTATGACGAACCTGGGGCCTGTCCAATTTGTGGGATGGATTTGGTGCGAATGCCTTCTTTTGAGGGCGAAGAGGATAAGTCTTATGATAAGCTATGGAAAAAAATGAAGATTTCGCTTATTTTCACTGTTCCTCTTTTTCTTATTGCGATGGTTCAAATGATGCATCCAAATCCATTGAATCAAGTAATGGACGATGGTAAATGGAACTGGGTACAGTTTATATTGTCGTTGCCAGTTGTTTTTTATACTTGTTGGATGTTCTTTGTTAGCGCCTATAAATCTATTGTAACATGGAATTTGAATATGTTTACCCTAATTGGAATTGGAGCAGGTGTAGCCTTTCTGTTTAGTGCATTTGGTTTAATTTTTCCTAATCTTTTCCCTCAAGAATTTAAAAGTGAACACGGGTCGGTACATCTTTATTTTGAAGCTACTGCGGTAATCTTAACATTAGTTTTACTGGGTCAGTTAATGGAAGCAAAAGCCCATGGCAAAACAAGTGCTGCAATCAAAGCCTTATTAAATTTAGCGCCAACAGAAGCTACTTTAGTTTTAAATGGAAGTGATCAAACCATCTCAATTCAAGACATTAAAAAGGGCGACTTATTGCGTATAAAGCCCGGGGATAAAATTCCGGTAGATGGAAAAATTAATAATGGAAGTAGCAGTGTAGACGAGTCGATGATTACTGGCGAACCTATTCCGGTAGATAAACAAGAAGGAGACCAAGTGAGTACAGGAACAATAAATGGAACCAAATCTTTTGTGATGATTGCTGAAAAGGTAGGTTCAGAAACGTTATTGGCTCAAATCATTCAAATGGTTTCTGATGCTAGTCGCTCGAGAGCGCCAATACAGAAGTTAGCGGATGTTATTGCTAAATATTTTGTGCCGATTGTAGTGTTTATTGCTGTGGTTACCTTCTTTGTTTGGTATCAGTTTGGGCCAGAACCTCGCTTAGTTTATGGATTAATAAATGCCGTTGCCGTATTAATTATTGCTTGCCCTTGCGCATTAGGTTTGGCAACTCCCATGTCTATTATGGTAGCGGTAGGCAAGGGCGCTCAGTTAGGCATTCTAATTAAAAATGCTGAGGCCTTAGAGCGGATGAATAGCGTGAATGTTCTGATCATAGATAAAACAGGAACAATAACCGAAGGAAAGCCATCTGTTGAGAAAGTAGTTTCATTAAACGGTAATGAAAACGATCTACTCATGAATATTGCGGCGTTAAATCTGCACAGTGAACACCCTTTGGCAAAAGCGGTAGTTGATTATGCGAAGTCAAAATCGATTGAATTTCAAGCAGCCAATGATTTTGAAGCAATTGTAGGGAAAGGGGTAATTGGAACGGTTAATCAGGTGAAAGTTTCTCTTGGCAACAAAAAATTAATGGAGCAGATTGGAGCAGTTAGTCCAAAGGAAATAGAGTATAAAGTTATTGCAGAACAGCGGTTAGGCAAAACGGTTTCTTACATCTGCTTAGAAAAGGAAATAATGGGGTACGTAACCATTGTAGATGCAATTAAGGCAACAAGTAAAGGAGCCATAAAAGAATTACTAAATCAAGGTTGGGAAGTAATTATGCTAACTGGCGATAATGAGAATACCGCAAAATCTGTGGCTAACGAGTTAAATTTAAGTTCTTTTAAAGCAGGATGTTTACCTGATGACAAACTTAAGGAGATTAAAAAATTACAGGCTGAGGGGAAAATAGTTGCTATGGCCGGAGATGGCATAAATGATGCACCAGCTTTAGCTCAGGCAGACGTTGGAATTGCGATGGGAACTGGCACAGACGTAGCCATTGAGAGTGCGAAAATTACGCTTGTTAAAGGTAATTTAACTGGGATAGTAAAAGTAAAAAAATTAAGTCACGCAGTAATGAAAAATATAAAGCAAAACCTGTTTTTTGCATTTGGATACAATGTTTTAGGTATTCCAATAGCCGCAGGCGCTTTGTATCCTGTGTTTGGCGTATTATTATCTCCTATGATTGCTGCCTTGGCAATGAGCTTTAGCTCAGTATCCGTAATTGCAAATGCTTTGCGCTTAAGGTCTATAAAGATTTAATGGGTGCTAAATACTTGCTTAACAATTATTTTTTACGGTGATAAGCGAAGTTTATTTTTTAAGGATAATCGTTTCCGTTAAAGTGCTGTCGCCTTTAGCGTTGTGTTCATAACTGGAGCCTTCATAAGTTTTTAACGCCCATTTGCCTAGTAAGAAGGAGACTTAATTTTATCTAATAACTCATCTGGGGCGTATACAGGAATATCCGCGTTTCTGAAGTCTTTAATGTTTCTTGTTACGATGTAATCTATACTTGAAATGCTATTTGCACAAAAAATCTGAATAGCATCTTCAAAATCTTTGTGTTTTGATTTAAGTCCTTTCTTTATTATATCTTCATCAACTGCAATTATTTTTATATAACCCAATAAGTTGTATAATACCTCTCTTAATGACTTTTCATCAAGATACTTTTTAAGTAAATAATGTGTTGTAGCAAGAGAATGAGAAGAAGTATAAAGATAAACTTCCTTATTCTCTGCTTTTTTAAAAAGTTTGATTGCAAACTTGCTAAAAGGTTTTCTGTCTGCAATTAAATCTACAATTATATTGGTGTCGACAAAGATTTTTATCATAAGTGTTTACGTTCAAAATATGAACGAAGCTCTTCTTCTTCATTAAAATCGACAGGAAGTTTAACTGAACCAACAATTTTTTTAAGATTTGAGGAGAGTTTATTGGTGTTTTCTTCTAAAGTAATGCTTTCCAGATATTTCTCCACTAATTCTGATAAACTACGCCCAGTATTTTTGGCATAAGATTTAGCCTTTTCTATGGTCGATTTTTCAACCGTTAAAGTTAATTTTGTTATCATTTCACGTGTATTTTTTATAAAGATACGTGTAACTATTTTTATCTCAAAATTTAATTAAGATATGTGCCAAATGATGCTGCCCATGCCAAGCATAATTCCCTACTAAATAACCTAACGTTAATTGCTCATTTACCGCAGGATGAATATATTTTCGGTCAAAATCTGCGATATCAAGACCCCGTAAGGTAATCACTAACCGCCGATGGATGGCTTCAATGATAGCGATAGATAGTGCTATATCTCCGTTTTTTGCTTCAGGAAGTTCGGCCCAATCCTCTTCATTATAGGGTCTAATAATTGGGTTTTCTTCTGTTAGTGTAAGCTTAACTCGCGTATAGGCATTAATGTGGCTATCGGCTAAGTGGTGAATCACTTGTCTAACCGTCCACCCACCTGGGCGATAGTGAACTGCCAGTTGCGCCTCCGTTAACTTTGAAGTAACCGCAATTAATTGTTGTGGAAAATTTTCTAATAAATCAATCCACAATTTAATTTGCGCTTTATCTACTTTTTTTGGGTAGTCATATTCTCCGATGGGGTACTTTAATTTTTCTAAATCTTGCATTTTTACATAATTTTCTTAAGTATTTTCAACACCCACTCTTTTCCGCTGTAGGGTGGATAAATAAAGCGGTTAAAATCAATACTCGATTGAAAAACAATCGCTCTTTCATGAGAGAAGGTTTTAAAGCCAAAAAAACCATGACTACTTCCCATTCCGCTACCATTAACACCGCCAAAGGGTAATTTTGGATTACTAATATGGATCAGTACATCGTTAACACACGTTCCTCCGGCGGATGTACTTTTAATTAATTTTTTAATGTTTGCTTTGTTTTTACTGAAAATATATAGTGCTAAGGGTTTACTTTTAGCATTGATCTGCTCAATTACATCATCTAAATTTTCATAGGCAATAAGCGGTAAAATAGGACCAAAAATCTCTTCTTCCATTATTTTACTACCCGCAGGAATTTTACTCAGAACGACAGGGTTTATGCTCTGTTCTACCTCATCAAATGTGCCTCCAATATCTAATCGAGCACCTTTATCTATCGCCTCCTCCACGAGGGCTTTTAGGCGCGTAAAGTGTTTCAGACTAATAATTTTCCCATAGCTTTTGGTATCTGTAAAGAATAATTTTTCAGCTGCAACTTTATAGTGTCCAATAAACTCATCTAAATGTTGTTGATGTACAAAAACATAATCGGGCGCAATGCAAGTTTGTCCGCTATTTACTAATTTACCCCAAGCAATTTTTTCGGCTGCCTTTTCTAAATTTACATCTTTATCAATCACCGTTGGTGATTTTCCGCCAAGTTCTAACGTTACTGATGTGAGATGCTTTGCCGCAGCTTCCATCACCACTTTCCCAATTTCAGTACTTCCAGTAAAGAAAATGTGATCAAACGGCAAGGTTAACAAAGCAGTTGATACTTTTGCATCTCCTTCAAAGCAAGCGACTTCTTTTTCATTAAAGGCTTCCTTAATAATCAGGTTAATTACTTTACTTGTTTCAGAACTTAGTTCAGAAGGTTTAATGATGACACAATTGCCTGCCGCTATAGCCGAAATGAGGGGGCTCATCACCAGTTGAAAGGGATAATTCCAAGGCGCAATAATTAAACAAACGCCTTTTGGTTCATGATAAATTCTGTTTTTGGAGAAGGGGTTGCTGAGGGTTTTCCCAACATACTTTGGCTTCATCCAATTGCTTAAGTTCTTGATGGCAAAATCGAGCTCGCCATAAGTAAAAATAAGTTCAGTAACGGCACTTTCAAACCTACTCTTACGAAGATCGCTTTGCAATGCGGCATACAGCTTATCTTCATGTTTTTCAATTGCTTTTTTTAAGCCCTTTAATTTTAAAAGACGGTCGTTCACATTACTTTTTCGAAGCGTATATTTATGCGCTTGCTGGGATTTAAAGATCAAATCGATTTTTTGTTCCATTTTAAATTATCCTAAATGTTAATTGTTAAATATAGTTAAAAATGGCTTCAAGGTTATTAAAAATACATCCAATAATGCGATATTGCGTATATTATAAAAAAAGGTTAGAATGATGAAATTGTTTTTTACCACTTGGCTCAGCATCGTTTGTTTTCAAGTTCAAGGGCAAACGATTAGACCGGCAGTATTGGTAATTGGAAATGGAAATGCGGCAGCAGCTGCAGCCATTCAGGCAGCGGTTTCAGGCGTTAAAACTACCATTTTACTGCAAGCAGGAGGATTTGATATTAATCCTATAGCCGATGATATTAATTCGGGATTACAGGCAGATTTTTTCAAGAAAATAAATGTTGCAAAAGGGATAAAAGATAGCTTGGTCATTTCTTCATTTGATAAAAAATTAGCCAATGAGGTGCTTAGCAAATGGACAGACTCAGTGAAAAATCTTACAGTAATCAGAAATGTATTGTGGACGAAAGCTGATCGGTCGGGAAATAATTGGTCCTTTAAATTAAGTGATGGAAAAACTATTAAGTCACCAGTTTTAATTATTTCAAGCGATCCAAAATTACAATCTGCTTTGGAAATTAAGAGTTTTCCAACAATCTTCGAAACAGTACTTACTTATGCCAATACACTTCATAGAACGAGTATTTCTTCAGGAAAGTTGATTAATTCGAACACTGCTTCCGTTTTCTCTATGTATAATTTGTTTATTCCAGATCAAGAAAATTTATTGTGGTTAAGGGGCGATGAGGGGATGTTAATGGGTCAGGCGGCTGGCGCAACGGCGGCTTATGCAAGTTTTTTTGGCAAGAAAACTTCTGAAGCTAATTTGAAAATTATCCAAGGCGAGCTAATTAATTATAAGTTGGCTTTAATGCCTTTTTCTGACATTAAACAAAATGATGCCAATTGGAAGGCCATTCAGTTTGTAGGTGTTACGGGTGTGATAAAGGCTAGTATTGAGCAAAGAAATGCTCAGTTTCTGCCTGATAAATTGGTGACGATCGAAGAAATTAAACAGCCAATTAAAGATTTTTATTACAAAGCTCAGATTTGGTTCGACGATTACAAACGTTCTGATTTAACGCTACAGGCGGCCATAGATTTGGTTTGTTACGTGGGCAATAAATCGCCCGAAAGTACCCCAAAGGAGCTCGAAAAGAAATGGAAAACTTCTTATAAATTTAGCAGCAGTTTTAATTTATCTAGGCAGATTACCAGAAGAGAATTTGCTGTTATTTTGCAAGATTATATGCCTCCTTTTAATGTAAATGTGGATAAGAATGGGAAGGTAGTAAGGTAACATTTATAAAACCTTAATGCGCTTAGGCTTATGTAATTGCTTTTTTATATAAATTGCAGGCATAACCTAAACAAAATGAAGAAACTTTATCTTTTTAACCTTTTTTTTCTGTTTTTGGCGACAGCATCTTTTGCGCAAAGCCAACAGGATTACAGCACAAATGCAGTTTTGGCCCAAAGGGTTAAATCGCTAGTTCAAAAATACCCACAGTTGGTTAAATCTAAATCCTTAACGCAAACGCTAGGTGGAAGAGACATTTGGATGCTTACAATTGGTGCTGGGAAAACCGAAGATAAACCTGCTATTGCGGTAGTTGGTGGGGTAGAAGGTAAGCACCTTTTAGGTGTAGAAATGGCCATTGGTTTCGCCGAAAAATTACTCGCCAGCTCGGGTGTAGATAGTATTAAGAACCTATTGAATACCCACACCTACTATGTTTTTCCAAACATGAGTCCGGACGCTACTGAACAATACTTTGCAAGGGTAAAAGCAGAGCGTAGTGGCAACGAGAATAAAACAGACGATGACAGAGATGGAAAATTGAATGAAGATGGTGCGGAAGATTTGGATGGAAATGGAAAAATTACTTGGATGCGCATCCTCGATCCGACAGGGAAATATAAGTTAAACACCGACGATCCAAGATCGCTCTTAATCGCCGATGCAACCAAAGGCGAAGCAGGAAAATACATTTTATTGCCAGAAGGATTAGATAACGATAAAGATGGCGATTTTAACGAAGATGGTGAAGGCGGAATTCATTTTAATAAAAACTCAAGTTTTAACTTTAAAGCATTTGCTTCTGGAGCAGGAGAATATGCGGTTTCGGAAAAGGAAAATCGTGCGCTATTTGATTTTCTATTCGATGCTTTTAACGTGTATGCTGTAGTTACATTTGGGCCGGTAAATAATCTTTCTAATCCGGTAACTTTTAACGCTAGTGGGATTGCTAAAAGAATAATTACGAGTTGGTACGAATCAGATGCGAAAGCAAACGCATTGGTTTCTGAACGCTATAATAAAATCACGAAAACGAAAGATGCACCTAAAATGCAAGCAGAAAATGGCGATTTTTCGCAATGGGGATACTTTCATTATGGTCGCTTAAGTTTTAGCACACCAGGATGGTGGGTGCCAAAAGTAAATCCAGATTCGACACGTAAAGAAAAGAAATTTGTAAATGAAGACGCCGTTGCCTCTTATCTGCGTTGGGCAGCTTCGCAAGGCATTACCAATACATATACTCCATGGAAAGCCATAAGTCATCCAGATTTTCCGGGTCAAACGGTAGAAGTGGGCGGATTAGATCCTTTCGTGTTAACTAATCCTCCATATAAAATGGTAGAAGGTATAGTAGGTAAACACACTGATTTCTTAGTTGCTTTAGCTGGAATGGCCCCAAAACTAGATTTGGTAAACATCAAAACTGAAAAAGTTGCCGATGGGTTAACTCGTGTTACTTTAAAGGTAATGAATATTGGAGATTTGCCAACCTACACGCGTGTTGGAGATCGTAGTTATTTTTTGAAAAAGATTTTGGTAAAGGTAAATTTAAATGCCAATCAAACTGTAGTTAGCGGTCGCAAAACCCAAACCATAGAAAGTATTCAAGGAAAAGAGAACAAAGAGCTAACCTGGCTAATTAAAGGAAATGGTAAAGTAACGATTGATGCTGGAAGTTTAACAACCGGTAATAAATCTATTGAAGTAACGCTATAATCAGAAAAAGACATGAACATAAAACATACTATTCTTCTGGCTGTACTATTTTTTTACGCCGGAATTGTAAATGCTCAAAAGCCAGAAAATGTTTTGGCTGCGGTGGGTACGCCACCAAACCCAAAAGTACAAGTGAGTTGGAACCGATATAACGACTATGCTGCAATTACCGATATCTGCAAAAAATTAGCAGCAGCACATCCAAACTTAGTAAAACTAGAAGCGATGGGAAAATCGTTTCAAGGAAAAGATCTTTGGGTGATGACCATTAGTGATACTAAGGTTGGAAATACGGATAAGAAACCCGCCATGTATATTGATGGAAATATCCACTCGAACGAAATTCAGGGGAGCGAATTTGCACTTTATACAGCATGGTACTTGGTAGAAATGTACGCCTCAGGCAACAAAGCCATCCAATCTTTATTGGCCGAGAAAACATTTTATATTGCGCCAACCATTAATCCTGATGCAAGAGATCATTTTCTTCATCAAGCAAACACGCCAAACTCGCCACGAACTGGATTAATCCCGATTGATAATGACAGGGATGGGATAACCAATGAGGATGGTTTCGACGACTTAGATGGAGATGGTCACATTGTAATGATGCGCCGAAAAAATGTAAATGGGCGCTATAAAGTAGACCCAACAGATAATCGCCGAATGATTATGGTGGGAGGTGAAGAGAAGGGCGAATATGAATTATTGGGTTCAGAAGGTATTGATAACGATGGCGATGGTTTTGTAAATGAAGATGGTGAAGGTGCTTATGATCCTAATCGCGATTGGGGATGGAACTGGCAGCCAAACTATATCCAAAGCGGAGCCTATAAATACCCATTCTCTATTCCCGAAAACAGAGCGATTGTAGATTTTGTAATGAAGCATCCAAATATTGCCGCCGCACAATCCTATCATAACAATGGAGGAATGATTTTAAGAGGCCCAGGTGCTCTGGAAGATTTGGACACCTATAATGCACAAGATGTTAGCGTTTACGATGCTTTGGGTAAAAAAGGTGAAGAAATGTTGCCAGGTTACCGATATTTAGTAGTGTATAAGGATTTATATTCTGTTTTTGGTGGCGAATTAGATTGGTTTTATGGTGGAAGAGGAATTTATACTTTTTCTAATGAACTTTGGACTGGCTACTCTATGTATAATAAGGCGAATGGAGAAGACAGTCAGTCGCAACTTTATACTTTCGATAAAGATCTTTTAATGAAAGATGCATTTATAGATTGGCATCCGTTTAAACACCCTACTTATGGAGAAATCGAAATCGGCGGGTTTAAGAAAACCTACACCCGTTTGCATCCAGGTTTTTTGTTAGAAAGCGATGCACATCGTAACATGGCTTTTAGTGTTTATCATGCCTATAACACACCAAAATTAAGTGTTGGCGAAATTGAAGTGATTAGCATTGGCGGTGGACTAACCCAAGTTACTGCAATTGTGAATAACGAGCGGATGATCCCTACGCACTCTAGCCAGGATGTGAAAAACAACATCGAAACACCAGATCTAATTTCGCTAACAGGGGGTATGGTGGTAGCGGGAATGATGGTAAATAACCGTGATTTAGGGCTAACGACCGAGCAAAAAGGAGATCCAGCAAACATCAAGGTAAATAATATCGCTGGAAATGGTTTCGTTACTGTTCGCTGGTTGGTTAAAGGCGGAACAAAGTTTACCGTTAATGTAAGCAGTAAAAAAGGTGGAATAGCAACGAAAAGTAATTAATCCAATGAAAAAATATATACTCTCTCTCTTCTTTTTATCGGCAGTTGCCCAAGCACAACAAGTATCACCTTTAACTGTAGAGAAAATAATGCGCGACCCGAAATGGATGGGAACAGCGCCAACAAATTACCGCTGGTCGGCAGATAGTAAAACTATTTTCTTTTCCTGGAATCCAGAAAATAAGGAAAAGGAGCAGCCTTATATGGCTAACGTGTTAAGCAATAAGCCAATGGCAACCGACGATAAAAATATCGAAAAGGAGATAGGAGCAAATTACAGCTATAACAAAGATCGTAGTTTAGGACTTTACGAAAAAGGTGGGGATATTTATTTCTTTAATTTTAAGACGAAAACTGAGTTAAGGTTAACCAATACGATAGAACGTGAAAGCGCAGCACGCTTTTTATATACTAACGAAATTGTTTATCAGCGAGGCGATAATGTTTTTCAGCTAAATCTTGCTAGTAACGAACTTAAGCAGTTAACAAACTTTATTAGAGGTAAAAAACCAGTTTTGCCCGAAAGGCCAAGTGTTAGTGTTCAGGATACGTGGCTAAAAACAGATCAGACGGAGCTGTTCGACATTATTAAAAAAAGGAATAGCACAGGTGCAAGAACAGGTGGTGGCGGTGCTGCTGGCCCAAGAGGGGGATTTAATAATGCTAGTTTCGTTCCACAGCGAAGCATTAAGCCAGTTTACTTAGACGATAAAGCATTATCTAGCATTGTTGTTAGTCCGGATGGAAGGTTTATTAGTTATCGAATAACAACCCCAGTTATCACAAATCGCAACATTATTGTTCCAAATTATGTAACGGCATCTGGCTATACCGAAGATATTGCCGGGCGAACCAAAGTGGGCGAAATGCTAACAAAATCCGAAACTTTTATTTATGACGGACAAAAGGATAGCATTTATACTGTTCATATCTCAAAAATACCAGGAATTAAAGATTTGCCCGATTATGTGAAAGATTATCCCAAGCAATTGGAAGAGCGCAGCAAGAAAAACGAAGACAGAAGCGTGAGTTTATTAGGCCCTATTTGGAATGAAAATGGAAGTAATGCGATTATCATCGCCGATGCGGCAGACAATAAGGATTTATGGATCTTGAAATTGGATGCAGCCACTGGCGAAGTGAGTGTGTTAGACAGACAAAGAGATGAAGCTTGGATTGGTGGCCCCGGCGTGGGCGGAAGAAGCTTAGGTTGGATTGATGCAAATCGATTCTATTATCAAAGTGAGGCAACAGGCTATTCTCACCTATATGTATGTAACATCGCTACGGGGGAGAAAAAACAATTAACTCAAGGAAAATGGGAGGTGCAAAGCTTGCTGTTGTCGAAAGATAAAAAGACGTTTTATTTATCGGGTAATAAGGAGCACCCAGGCATTACGCATTTTTATAAGATGAGTGTTGAAGGCGGTGATTTGGTTCAGCTAACTTCGATGAAGGGCGGCAACGAAATCACGCTGTCTCCTGATGAAAAATGGTTAGCCATTAACTATTCTTATATGGATAAACCATGGGAATTGTACATTCAAGCCAATAAGCCTGGCGCAAAAGCAGTTCAAGTTACCAAGTCTACAACGGCCGAATTCGATTCGTACAAATGGCGGCAGCCAGATATGGTTTCGTTTAAAAATCGCAGCGGAGCTGATGTATACGCTCGTGTTTACCCAGCCACAAATCCACATCCTAATAAACCCGCAGTTGTATTTGTGCATGGCGCGGGGTATTTACAAAATGTACATTACTGGTGGAGCCAATATTTTAGAGAATATATGTTCAATAATATGTTAGCGGATAACGGATATACTGTAATTGATATCGATTATACTGCAAGCTCTGGTTATGGCAGAGATCACCGTACGGGTATTTATCGCAATATGGGTGGGAAAGATTTATCAGACCATGTAGATGGCGTTAAAATGTTGGTAGAGAAATATGGTGTAAACCCTAAGCATGTAGGCTTGTATGGTGGTTCTTACGGAGGTTTCATCACATTGATGGGGATGTTTAAAGAGCCTGAAGTATTTGCTGCGGGAGGTGCTTTGCGATCGGTTACCGACTGGGCGCACTATAATCATGGCTATACGGCTAATATTTTAAATGAGCCTTTTAACGACCCAATTGCCTATAAACGCAGTTCACCTATTTATTATGCGGATAAACTGAAAGGAAATTTGTTAATGGCACATGGTATGGTTGATGTGAATGTTAATTTTCAAGACATTGTACGCATTACGCAACGATTTATTGAACTCGGAAAAGACAATTGGGAACTTGCGGTATATCCAGTAGAAGATCATGGTTTTGTGGAGGCTAGCAGCTGGACTGATGAGTATAAACGGATTTATAAATTGTTTGAAACCACGTTAAAGAAATAAACTTTATCTATAGCTATATAAGAATTATCGATATAGTGTAGGCTAGGGATCATTATTTTTAAGGGTGGGATCTATTGATCAGTAATGTGGCGATAGCGTTATAAAGCTCCTTGCCTCGCAATTTTTAAACTTCCAACTTCCCTTCAATCGAATCATCTAACGTTTTACCGATAATTGCGCCTGCAACCATCTTTGCAAAAGCAATCGCATTGCCGTGTTTATTGTCCCAATAATAGCCTTCACTAGGCGCTACTTTAATTACTGAAATACGAGGATCATCTATTCCCTCGGTAAACCAAACTTTTAAAAGAGGCTCCCATAATTCTTTAATGATTGCTTTATCTTCA
>JACMOW010000159.1 GCA_014377775.1 Pedobacter sp.
CCATTTGCTAAGCCCATTCGTTTACTGGTAAAAGTTAACATCACCAGTGCGCAAATTAATACGGAAGAAAATATTTTAAGCAAGAGCCCCTTTTTTTCAGTCTTGTCTGCCACATACCCTCCATAGAGTGCAATTGAGATGGCTGGAATAGCTTCACAAAGACCAATAAATGCTAGTGCAAGCGGGTCGCGTGTGAGATGATAAACATACATCCCCAATACCATAGCTTGCATTTGGTAGGCAAAAGTAAAAAAAAATCGCATGCCTAAATAAGAGCGAAACTCTCTAAAACGCAATGCAGCAAACGGATCTTTTTTTTCTTCGATTAATGATTCTCCCAATGGAAATAATTTCCGGTAAAAATAGGATTTCGAATCTAAATTAAAGGTTGTGCAGGGTTATTTTTATAATAATCCAATTTATATTGGAACATTTCACTCATTCTGGCCGCTCTCCACTTTGCCTCGTCTGCTTTTACACCAGTAAAATGCATATCAATGGTTTCATTAAAGAGATTAATCCAAGTGTCGAAATGTTCTTTTTCGATGGGTAATTTAGCGTGTTTCAAGAACGGACTACCATTATAAGCTTGAACATCTAATAAAATCGTTTGCCAAAAACCATACATTTTTTCTAAATGAATTGGCCATTTTTCGCCAATAACCCCATTAAAAATAGGAGATAGTAGCTCGTTATCTCGAACTTTGCCATAAAAATCATCGACTAATAACTTTACATCTTCTAAATTTAGTATATCTGAGTTTTCCATACTACTCAAATATAAGCGCTTCAATTTGATACAATATGCAAAAAATCATAAAATGACATGATTTTAGCGACTATTTATCTCAATTAAACCATTACTTTATAAAAATTCTCATAAGCTACACTTAAATCTTCTGCCTGATTAATGGCCGAGGAAGCCGCAATTCCATGAATGCCAGTCGCTAATAACGGAGCTATATCTTGCAACGTAACTCCACCAACTGCTAAAATTGGTAAATCTATATTTTGAGCCTTTAACATTATCATTGCATCTGCATAACCCTTAACGCCAAGCAAATGCGAATTATTAGGCTTTGTTTTGGTTAATTTGTAAGGGCCAAATCCAGCATAATCAGCTCCTTCCTTCGCCAACCGGATTAAATTTTCTACTGTATTTGCTGATCCACCTAACGTATATTCTTCTCCAAGCTGTTTACGCAGGGCGATAAAGTCGGCCTCCATATCTTCTATGTGAAAACCTTGAATATCTGCTTTCCCTTTTAAATGGACATGATCGGTTACAATAAGTGTTGCGCCCCAATCATCACAAATTTCTGCGATTTGATTAATATCAGTTAAGAGTTCGTTATCAGGTTTACTTAAACAGCGATACTGGATCCATTTTGCACCGGCTTCACAAGCCAATTGCACTTGGCTGATATGCGTATGTTGAGTAATATCATGCGTAATAAAATGTAGTTTCTCTATATATTTTTTCAATGTTAAAATGATTTATTAGCTTAAAATTTCAAATTCAAACTCAGCATTAAATTTATACCCGATTGTGCAAAATAAAAATTCTCAGTTGTTAATGCTCCACCACTAAGATAGCCGAAAGTATACCCATTGCTCTCATATTTTTTATTCAGCACATTATTAGCTAGCAATGCAAGGTTAACGTTTTTAACACCGTTTAAATTCATATTATAACCCAAGCGGATGTTGTTTACCCAATAGGCATTTAATTTTCGCGCACTATTTTCTGTATTATCTAAATATTGTTGTCCAACGTGTTTAGACTGCCAACTCAAAGCCAGTGATTTGGTGGGGTTATAAATAAATTCGCCAGATAAAATCGAACTCGGAGAGAAAGAAATAGTGGTATTGGTATAGTTGTTTTCCAATTGTCCCCCATTATCGTAGTCATCAATAAACTCGGTAAAGTTCTTGATTTTATTGCGACTCAATGAACCATTGGCAAGGATAGAAAATTGATTATTAATTACATAAGTTGCATCCAACTCTACGCCCATTCTGTAACTGTCGGCTACATTCTGACGAAAGTATTCCCCAACATCATTAATTTTCCCAGTAACCACCAATTGGTTTTTATACCACATCCCATATATATTTAAGCCGCCAGTTAATTTGCTTTCATTAAAACGATAGCCAGCTTCCAAGTTATTTAACTTTTCAGACTTAGGCAAGATACCTGAATTAACATTGATATAATCATCTCTTCCAGGCTCTTTATTCGCAACGCTAAAAGATCCATAAACGCTAGAACTTGATGTAATAAAGTAACTCGCTCCAATTTTAGGGTTAAAGAAATCAAGCTCATCTTTAACATTAAGTAAACTACTATTTTTATCCGTTCCTAACACATCATAATAAATACGACGATATTGTAAATCGGCAAAAAGATTTAATTTTTCGGTAGGATTAAATCCAATTTTTAAATACGAATTAAAATCCGTTTTAAATCCATCATTGTCGTAATAATGTCTATTATTGTTGCCATTGCTGGCATATTGCGCATAAATAACCTGACCAAAATGGGCGCCTTTATACTCGTTATATCCACCACCTAACGTAAATTGAAGGCGTGTGGAAGGGTTATAATTAAACCCATAAGTAAACCCATAAAAATCATTGTCCAACCATCTTCTTCTTACTAAATCGGTTCTGCTAATGGTTGTTCCACCAACAACTACAGGCTGTAAACCATAATTCGATAATTTTTGAGCCTCTTTGAACTCCTCATAATACCCTTTACCTGCTGTATAATGCAATGCACCGTTAAAAGATAATTTCTCATCGAACTGTTTCGCATAAAGTAATTGGTAGTGATCTTGCCAATAATTATCTGTTTGATCTTGATACATAAAGCTGTTATATGTTCTGTTTCCAGCGCTTAATAAGTTTGCTGCATCTGCTTTGTTTAATCCGTTTCGGACAATATAATCGTTCATGCCAGCAACATCACCTCTTATACGCGACTCGGGTATGCCATTCCAAGCTTGATATGTTTTCTCACTTCCCGAGAACACATTAATTCTAAGTAGATCAGTTTTCCCGTGATAAGCCCCAGATAAGAAATACGACTTTAAATTAGAAGCTGCACGATCAATAAATCCATCAGATTTTATTCTTGACAAGCGACCATCAAAGCTCCATTTATCATTAATTAAGCCCGTGCCAACCTTAACCGTGTTTTTCCAAGTATTAAATGACCCATACGTATTATTAAGTTCGGCATAAGGTGCAACTTCGCCAGCGGTTGTTAAGATATTTAAACTTCCCCCAAAAGCACCCGCACCATTGGTTGAAGTGCCTACACCGCGCTGGATTTGGATATTATCCACTGAAGAAGCAAAATCTGGCATATTTACCCAAAAAGTACCCTGACTTTCACTATCGTTATATGGAATGCCATTTAAGGTAACGTTTACCCTTGTAGCATCGCTTCCGCGGATGCGGATACCAGTATACCCAACTCCTGCACCAGCATCGGAAGTAACCACAACGCCAGGTGTATTGTCGAGTAGGAAAGGCAAATCTTGTCCGAAATTGTTTTTTGCAATTGTTTCTTTATCGATGTTCTTAAACGTAGCTGCCGAATTTGTAGCTGCACGAGTTGCACTAACAATAATCTCATTCGCCAGAAAAGTGAGTGGTGCAAGCTTAAAGTCAAGTGTAATGTTCGCTTGAAGATTGATGGTTTTTTCCACACTTTGGAAACCTAAAAAACTTGCCACAATAGTATAGCTCCCAGCAGGTAAATTTCTTAACTCGTAAAGTGCATTTTCATTCGCAGAAACGGCTGTTTTTTTTCCTTTTAAACGAATTGTTGCACCAGATAAATTTTTGTTGTTTTCGGTTACAGTACCCGAAATGTTGAATTGTGCCATTGATAGCATTGGGCACAACAGAGCAGCTAGAACTGCCATCTTAAATTTTTTCAATTTGTTTTTTATTTTAGTTAAACCTGCCGACAGTAGGGGTACTCCCGACTTTAGTTAAACTCCATAAACCATTCCCTACGCCAGCATTATCTGGATCAGGTGCATTTAAAGTTACGAGTTGTGAAACTCTTCACCTTAAAATGGGTATGTTCTCAGCCTGTAAAGGCACCCCTTATTGATACTACAAACGTAAAGTAAAAAGATTGATAAAAAAAATCATTTTGAAAATAGCTCGCTGAAAGCTATTGTTCAGCGTTTTAGAAATTCATCTACAACATCGATTACATTTTGTAAACGATTTTCTATCCCGCCTACCACAACGTAATTCGCTTCAAGGGCCTTAAGTTCCTTATGCCAAATACCCATAAAATGTTCGCGCAAATGAGGGAAATCCCGAAGTGGATCTTCTTGCCAAGGAAGGTCTACATCTAAAAGCACATAAAAATCGTAAGTGCGGGTTCTCAATGCGTCTAAAACTATAGCAGGCGTTTCTCCCAGAATTTCGTCACTCCAAATTTTAACCGTTAAGAAAGTAGTATCACAAATAAGAAATTCAGTTTCGATTGTAGCTAAAATCGATTCTTCGAGCGCAACTTGTCCATGAAACATATTAATTTCATCTTGTAAAGTACATTCTGATGTTAGCGCGGCACAATAATAGCGCGCAAATTCTGGTACCCAAAGCACGTTATAATATTTGGCCAGTTGCTTAGAAATGGTCGATTTACCAGTGCTTTCTGGGCCAACAATGGCGATTTTTTTAATTACTTTGTTCACGATAAATTTTTCTCCAATCTAAATAACCTATCGTTGCAATTATAATGTATAAAGCATACATTAAACCGGTAGCATATAAATCTTTAGAAAAATATACGCCGACATAAATAATATCTATAAAAATCCAGATTAACCAGTTCTGAATGATTCGCCTTGCTAAAAAGATTTGTGCAATTAAACTAACTGAGGTACAAAAACTATCGATAAATGGGAACGAGGCATCTGTATTTTTATGCAATAAAAGGCCCAGTACTAATGTAAAAATAACTACTCCGATGACCGACATAATAATTTCCTTTCTACTTATGGTACCAATTGGACGCTCCTTTGTTACATTTCCATTTTGCTTACTCCAGTAATACCATCCATAAATGTTCATTGCAAAAAAGTAAAACTGCAATCCCATGTCAGCATATAATTTACTTTCGAAAAATATGAAAATATAAATGAGTACACTGATAATGGCAATTGGCCAATTCCAAATGTTATTTTTTGCAGCAAGCCAAACACACAGGATGCCAGTAAAAACGCCGAACCATTCTAATAATCCAGTTCCAAATAAAAATTGAGTAATACTTTCTCTAAACGTTTCGAACAGTAGCATGGCTCAAAAATAGGAAATGTAAAGCGTAATGAGATAAGATAAAAGAAAAAGTCCGATAGGGAACAACCCCTACCGGACAATAAACCAAACAAACTATTTATGAAGAATATCCTCAAAGAATGAGGAAGCTTTAAATCTATTTTATATTTGGCGTTGAACTAAAATTAATCGCCGTTCTTACACTTACATCACTTGTTAAACCGTTTCTTAAAACGTACTCCATTCTGATCCTTAAATTATTACCCTTAACGTAATCATCTACAAAACGTGAGTTATCTACATCTAGTACAAGATTGCTGCCAATATTTTGAGCTACATCGTTTCTTGACGCTACCATGACTTCAGCACCGCTTCCATTAATAATATATAGCTTAACCGATTTAATTATTCCTAAATTTTGATTGTTGGGATTACTGGCATCTAAACGAGCTGATGCTACTCTTACTTCTTTGATATATGTAGTGCCATTCTGATTGCCAAATATCTGATCAAAGCTACTAGCAGTACTTGTTGTGCTGATTGTTGCATTTGTTCTTGAAGAAGCAGGGATAATTATTGTTGCGGTATATGGAAATGTAGATTTAATTAGGGATTGCACCGTACCACATCCGGTAGTAACGGCAATAATACAAACTAAAATGATTAATATCTTTTTCATAATAGTAAAACAACAAATAAAACTCAATTATGTTTTGAGGATGTATTTATTTCTATACGGTTTCGTTAGAAATGAACGTTTATGATATTCCGTGTTTAACAAAAAGCAATTTTTTATAAAACAAGTGCGTTATAGAGGTGTTCATTTAGGAGCGGGGAGTAAACTATACTAAAAAAAAATAATTGGAAAAAAGCTACGCTTAAGTCAATATAAGTTAAACTAAAAATTAATCATTATGAAAAAGGCGAGTTTAAATTTTTTAGCAGTTGCAGTATTATCAATTGGATTGTTTGCATTTGGTTCGATTAAGGAAGGTGGAATACAAGGAAAAGTAACCCCAGCCGAAGGCGTTAAAGAGGTAATTGCCGTAGCAGGAGCCGACACTTTGAGATCACAAATCAGCAATGGAGCGTTTGTTTTTAGCAAAGTGAAAAAAGGAACATACACCATTTTGGTTAAAGCAAATGCACCCTATAAAGATGCTACTGTAGAAAATGTAGCAGTTATGGATAGCACAACGACAGATATTGGAGAAATTAAATTGCTTCAATAAAATAAATCTTGTGTGTGAATAAAAAAGGAGGGATTAAACCCCTCTTTTTTTATGCAAAATATTTAAAAAAGTCAATAAACTAATCCCAAAAACCCTATCTTTGCATCCCGACGGACAAGTTGGGGGTTTCACACCTTAATGACGCATTCCTCCCAAGCTATCGTCAAATTTGAATTTACTTTAGACTTTTTTAAACCCCCACAATGCCTAAAGATACCTCCATACGCTCAGTACTTATTATCGGATCAGGACCTATTATCATTGGCCAAGCTTGCGAATTTGATTACGCTGGTTCACAAGCCGCACTTTCTTTAAAAGACGAAGGAATAGCTGTATCCATTATCAATTCTAATCCAGCAACGATCATGACCGATAAAATAATCGGTGATCACGTTTATTTGCTGCCATTAACTTTAGAATCGATTGAGAAGATTTTAATAGATCACGCAAGCAATCCAAATTTACCAACCATTGATGCGGTATTGCCAACTATGGGCGGTCAAACTGCCTTAAATCTTTGCGTTGACGCTGAAGAAAGAGGCTTGTGGAAAGCACATAATGTAAGAATTATTGGTGTTGATGTTGCCGCAATTGAGAAAACCGAAAATAGAGAGGCCTTCCGTCAACTGATGGTTGATATCGGCGTAGGCGTTGCCCCATCAAAAATTGCGAATTCGTTTTTAGAAGGTAAGGAAGCAGCTCAGCTAATAGGTTATCCACTGGTAATCCGCCCTTCCTACACATTGGGTGGGTCTGGAGGAGGATTTGTGCACAAGAAAGAAGAATTCGACGCTGCGCTAAAACGTGGGCTGGAGGCTTCGCCAACGCACGAGGTATTGGTAGAAAGGGCAGTTTTAGGTTGGAAGGAATATGAATTGGAGCTACTAAGAGATAGCAATGATAATGTAATTATTATTTGTTCTATCGAAAACTTCGATCCAATGGGTATTCATACCGGAGACTCGATTACGGTTGCTCCAGCAATGACCTTGTCCGATCGTTGCTATCAGGATATGCGTAATCAAGCTATAAAAATGATGCGCGCTATAGGTAATTTTGCTGGGGGATGTAATGTTCAATTCTCAGTTAACCCGGATAATGATGATATTATTGCCATTGAAATTAACCCACGTGTTTCTCGCTCATCGGCCTTAGCAAGTAAAGCTACAGGTTACCCTATTGCAAAAATTGCAGCTAAACTAGCGATTGGCTACAACTTGGATGAGATAGAAAACCAAATAACCAAAACTACATCTGCATACTTTGAACCCACATTAGATTACGTTATCGTAAAAATTCCACGTTGGAACTTCGATAAGTTTAAAGGGGCTAATCTCCAGCTAGGCTTACAAATGAAATCTGTAGGTGAAGTAATGGCCATTGGAAGAAGCTTTATCGAAGCGCTACAGAAAGCGTGTCAGAGCTTGGAAATAGGTAGAGCAGGATTAGGTGCAGATGGGAAGCAAAAAAGAAATATTGAAGAAATAATGTACGGCCTGGAACATCCAAGTTGGAATAGGTTATTCCTAATTAAAGACGCAATGAGCATGGGTGTTCCGCTCGAATCTATTCGCAAAGTAACTAGAATAGACAAGTGGTTTTTAACCCAAATACAAGAAATGGTTAATTTGGAAGTAGAATTAAAACGCTACTCGCTAAATAATATCCCTAAAGATTTCTTCTTTAACCTAAAGCAAAAGGGATTTTCTGATATACAAATTGCTTGGGTTTTAGGCAATGTGACTGAGGATGATGTGTACCATCGACGTAGAGAGTTAGGTATTAAGCGTGTGTATAAAATGGTAGATACTTGTGCTGCTGAATTTGCTGCACAAACGCCATATTTCTATTCTACCTTCGAAGAATCACCTATTCAAATCTCCCTATTGGGAAGTGAAGTGCTTTCAACTGGGGATGAACTTGGAACAAACGAATCGATATCTTCAGATCGTAAAAAGGTAATTGTATTAGGCTCTGGTCCAAATCGAATTGGTCAGGGTATAGAGTTCGATTATTCGTGTGTGCACGGGTTGTTGGCCGCCAAAGAAAGTGGGTTTGAAGCGATTATGATTAATTGTAATCCTGAAACCGTTTCGACCGATTTTAACATGGCTGATAAATTATATTTCGAACCTGTTTTTTGGGAGCATGTACGAGAAATTATCGACCTAGAAAATCCCGTCGGCGTAATCGTTCAGCTAGGTGGTCAAACCGCCCTAAAAATGGCCGAAAAACTGCACGAAAATAATATTAAAATTATTGGTACATCTTATAATGATATGGATGTAGCTGAAGATCGTGGTCGTTTCTCAGATTTGTTAAAGGAATTAAATATTCCATATCCGAAATATGGTGTTGCCGAAAACGCAGAAGAAGCCATTTTGGTGGCACAACAGGTAGGCTATCCGGTATTGGTTAGACCAAGTTATGTGTTGGGTGGACAAGGGATGAGTATTGTAATTAATGATGAGGATTTAGAGAAAGCCGTTGTTAAACTATTAGGCGATTTGCCTGGCAATCGTGTATTAATTGATCATTTTTTAGATCGCGCAGAAGAAACCGAATCGGATTCGATTTGCGACGGAACGGATGTGCATATTGTGGGGTTAATGGAGCACATTGAGCCAGCAGGTATCCATTCTGGCGATTCATTTGCAGTACTTCCTCCATTTAGCTTATCAGAAAAGGTAATTGCCGATATGGAAGCCTACTCAAAAAAAATAGCGAAAGCGTTAAATGTAATTGGATTATTAAATATTCAATTTGCAGTTAAAGATGATAAGGTGTATGTAATCGAAGCCAATCCACGTGCCTCACGAACTATGCCATTTATTGCGAAAGCTTACGATGTGCCATACATTAATATTGCTGCCAGAGTTATGCTTGGCGTAAATAAATTAAGAGATTTTAACATTGTACGTAAGCTTGAAGGATATGCGATTAAAGAGCCTGTTTTCTCATTTGATAAATTCCCTGAAGTAACCAAAGAATTAGGGCCAGAGATGAAATCTACAGGAGAATCGATCTATTTTATTAAAGACTTAGAAGATCCATATTTTCGTAAGTTGTATAAAGATAAATCGATGTATTTGTCGAAGTAACTATTCCTTCGACCAAACCCTTGTATTTAGATTCAATTCTTTGATGATGAGGAACATGAAAGTAAGAATATTCATGTCCTCATCTAGCAAATCAGGTTTTAATAAGGTATCGAATACCGGTGGCTCAAAATAATTATTGTTTAGTGGGAAAGCAATATATACAGATGAGTTAATGAACGATAAGGATATACAGTAAGCGGATCTCTCGTTAAGGTCACTAATTTTCTCCATCATTGCAGGAGTTAAAATATATCTCGCCTCAACTTGATCTGAACTTTGGGTGACAAAGTTTTTGTTAAAGTAATCGTTCTCCAATTGCACAATATCTTTATCTCCGAACGAATAAATGTTTTCGGAGAACCAGGCGCCAATCGAAGATCCAAAATCTTTAGGCCGAACAACGGTAATTCCGTTAAAGTTTTTATTAAAGTCTGCCGAAAAAACAATACCCTTAAGAATATCGTGCCATTGTACTTGCCTTCCATTTTTGGTTTGCATTTCTGTTTTATATTCGGCATGTACTTCTGCGAAATAAAAAACAGTCTTTTCATCTTTTCCCGTAATTAAATCTTCCGTATGGTAGCGATCAGGGGTTTTAGCGAAAAGTTGAGCATTGATAAATTCTGATTCTGAAATCCCATTTTCATGATCAAAAGTTAAATTTTGATGAATTGAGTTTAACGCAGCACCAATTACCTCCTGTTTAAAGCGATATTTGTACTGATTAATGTCGTCGCTAATGCGGAATAATATAACTACACCGGGAACAACCATAATAAAGCCAATAATTGCAATGATAGCCTGACTTAAAATAGCGCCAATGGCAAAACAAGCAACACCTAAAATGATTGCTCCCCATCCCTGAATTTTGCTCGAAGCAATTTTCTTTCGTTGAACTTCTAATTCGGCGAGTACACTTTCTATAGCCGGAGTAAGTATAAAATCTTCAGTCATTAACTGTTAAAAAGCTCTTTAGCATTAATGTTTTCACGTTCTTCGGCTTCAGTTTCTAAAACCGTAATGGTTTGATAGCCTAGCATTCCGGCAAACATATTTCCCGGAAACATCATCACAGAATTATTATATGTAGTAACCGAAGCGTTATAATTTCTTCTAGCAGCAGCTATTTGCTCTTCGCTTTCGGTCCATGTACTTTGAAGATTCAAGAAGTTCTGGTTCGCCTTTAAATCAGGATAATTTTCTACGCTTACCATTAAGCCTTTTACGGCAGTGCCGATTTGAGAATCCAATGCGAGTTTGGCGCTTTCACTTACATTTGCTCCTAACGCCTTACCTCTTAGCTCCGTAATCTTGGTTAAGGTATCACCTTCATATTGCATATATTCTTTAACTGTTTCCACTAAATTTGGAAGCAAGTCGAAGCGCTTTTTTAGCATGACATCAATGGCCGAAAACGCATTGGCTACTTGGTTTTTCTTACTAATTAAGGAATTATAAATTCCGATACCGAATATTAATACAGCAATTGCAATTACAGCTACAAAAATCATGTTTGGTTAATTTTAGGTTTTGATGAATAAATAAATTTCGTGAAAAAAGAATCCCGACTTTTAGTCGGGATTTAATCATATTAAAAAGGAAAACCTTTCTAATTAGTTTAAAATTACAACTCCTTTTGCTTCAAATACAATCTCTTTTTTAGACGTAGTAATTTTAGCGATCTCAGCCTCAGATTTTTTTGCATCTTCTGCAAAATGTTTTAAATCTTCAACAGATGTTTCTTTTCTTTCTGCAAAACCATCAATCACCACTTTTTTACCAGCAATATCTTTAGGCATAAAGAACTCATAGTCTTTAAAGTTTACAAACATGGTTTCGCCATTAGGCATAGCTAAATTCATAAAGCAACCTTTTTTCTGACAAACTAAAGTAACCGTGCCCGTAACTTTCATGTCGGCTTTTACTTTATCGCCAAGCTTAGCATTAATTTCTGCAGTAGTAATTACATCTCCTTTTTTAACACCTTCGCCAAATGATTTGCCTTCAAAAGAAGTCGCATTTTGCGCATACGCAAATACACTTACTAAGCAAAAGGCAATGCTCAAAATAATCTTGTTCATATTATTAACTATTTAAATTGTGATTAGAATTCGTTTATTTATCACAAAAATATTTAAAAACTTTCTTAATAAACAATAAATGTTTTAAAAAGCCCCACCATCATCCGATAATGGGGCTAATCATCCCTATTTAATTTAACGCTTTGGCTAGTTGATTGCCTCGCATTTGTATATTACAAAATAGTATCCAATAGTTGGAAATATATTTAATAAATTGATTTACAGTATTTTAAATATAATTTTTATTTATTAATGACAAGTGAAGCGAAGATATTCGGGGAAAATAAACCTTAAAAAATCTAAGGCTGTGTAAAATCCTCTATACTATTCTTTTATTTAAAGGATAGGTTAATATAGTTACCCAAATAGTAAAGAAAATACTTCCTCAATTTTGCTTACAGTGATAATTTTTATCTTGAATTTATCGATCACCAGTCCTTTCAAATTATAATTGGAAATAAATATTTGTTCAAATCCAAGTTTTTCTGCCTCGGAAATTCGCTGTTCGATGCGATTTACTGCTCTTATTTCTCCTGATAAGCCAACTTCTGCCGCAAAGCAGATCTTAGAGGAAATAAAAACATCTTCATGAGAAGAAATTATGGCGGCTATAATTGCCAGATCTATGGCTGGATCTTCCACTTTTATTCCCCCTGCTATATTTAAGAATACATCTTTGGCACTCAACCGAAACCCACATCTTTTTTCGAGTACGGCCAACAGCATATTCATACGTTTGGTGTCAAAGCCTGTTGCAGACCGCTGGGGTGTGCCGTAAGCAGCAACGCTCACTAGCGCTTGTGTTTCTATAAGCATTGGCCTGGCGCCTTCTAAAGTAGCGGAAATGGCAATTCCACTTAATTCTTCATCGCGTTGCGAAAGTAAAATTTCCGAAGGATTAGAAACTTCTCTTAATCCATTACTTTGCATGGCATAAATCCCTAACTCAGCCGCTGCACCAAAACGATTTTTAATTGACCTTAAAATTCGATAAACGTGATGTCGATCCCCCTCAAATTGCAACACGGTATCTACCATGTGTTCTAAAATTTTCGGGCCCGCAATGGTTCCATCTTTGGTAATATGCCCAATCAAAAACACAGGCGTATCTGTTTCTTTCGCAAATCGTAATAATTCGGCTGTACATTCTCTTACTTGAGAAACGCTTCCAGGTGTAGAATCGATGTGTGCTGAATGTAGCGTTTGGATAGAATCGACAATTACAATTTCTGGGGCTAGCTGCTCAATTTGCTTGAATATATTCTGTGTTGAAGTTTCGGTTAAAATATAACAGTTTGCTTTTGGGTTTGCAGTAATCCGCTCGGCGCGCATTTTAATTTGCTGTTCGCTTTCTTCTCCAGAAACGTATAAAATTTTTCGACCAGGCACATTTAAAGCCAGTTGTAGCATTAAAGTTGATTTGCCGATGCCTGGCTCTCCTCCAATTAAAATTACGGAACCCGGAACTAAGCCCCCTCCTAATACACGGTCAAGTTCTGCATCCCCAGTACCAGTTCTTTCTTCAGTGGCTGTTTTAATCTCTTCAACTTTACTAGGCTTGCTCAAGCGCTGGGTTCCAGTACTCGATTTCCAAGTTGGATTACTGCTCGTTCCTTTTTCTACTACTTCTTCTACAAATGTATTCCATTGATTGCATGATGGGCATTTACCAAGCCATTTTGCAGATTCATAACCACAACTCTGACAGAAATATGCTGATTTTGTTTTAGCCATTTTCGTTTATTAGTTTTTTGGTTTTTTGCTGTGTTGGTTCGTTTATTAGCCATTGCTTAAATTATACTCAAGACTTTTCGCTTTACGATCCCTGTCAAATTTAATCTTTATTACGGGTATTGAATTAGAAAATTTTGAACATTAAAAAGCCCCGATTTTTAGGTCGGGGCGCTGGATATATTTTTTAATTAAAGCTTAATTTCTTCGTCTTTGGAAGAGAAGAAATGAAACTCAGTTAAATTATAGGCCGCTATTGATTTTACTTTAATTCGCTGACCGAATTTAAGAAACCACTTCCATTGTAAGGAAATTAGTCCCTTTTTAATAAAGGCTTCAATATATGGGTGTACCGCTAAAGTAATATTCTTTTCATTCTGCTCTCTTAAAATATAGGTAAGATTGCTTTCAATATCGTCCATTAACACGATGCTTGCTTTAATTTCGCCTGTACCATCACATGTTGGGCATTTCTCTACCGTAACGATATTCATCTCTGGTCTAACTCGCTGACGCGTAATTTGCACCAATCCGAATTTGCTTGGAGGTAAAATAGTATGCTTTGCACGATCAAGAAGCATGAGTTCACGCAAATAATCAAAAAGCATTTTACGATTGGTAGGTTTATGCATATCGATAAAATCGATTACCACAATTCCGCCCATATCTCTTAATCTTAATTGGCGCGCAATTTCTTTAGCCGCTTCTTTATTTACCTGAAGTGCGTTTTCTTCCTGATTTTCTTTACTAGCCGTTCTATTGCCACTATTTACATCAATAACATGCAACGCTTCTGTGTGTTCAACAACTAGATAAGCTCCTCCAGGAAGATTTACGGTTTTACCAAAAGCATTTTTAATTTGCTTTTCTACCCCAAAATGCTCAAATATCGGCTCTTTATGCTTGTATTGTTTTACAATTTTCTCCATTTCTGGCGAAATTTCATGAACGTAAGAACGAATATCTTCAAAGAGCCCCGGATCGCTAACATAAACATTAGTGAAATCGGTACTTAAAATATCTCTGATTAGGGTAGAAGTACGATCCATCTCTCCCCAAACCCTTTTGGAAGGTTCTGCATCTGGTAGTTTCTTTATAAAACTTTCCCATTTTGATACAGAATCTAACAAGTCTTTTTGCAATTCAGCAACACCTTTACCTTCTGATACTGTTCTAATAATTACCCCGAAATTTTTAGGCTTAATACTTTCAATAATCTTTTTTAAACGATTACGTTCAGTATTACTTTTAATCTTTTTCGAAATTGAGATTACATTAGAAAAGGGCACAAGAACAATGTATCTTCCTGCAATAGAAAGATCAGCACTTAGCCTAGGGCCTTTAGTAGAAATGGGTTCTTTAGCAATTTGAACAGGTAAAATCAAATTCTTACTAACAACTTCGGAAATTTTTCCCGCTTTATTGATGTCAGCCTCTAGCTTTAGATTGTCTAGTAAAGTTCCACTAACTGTGCCGTTGCGCTTAATTTTAGTAAGCTTTATTAAAGATTGTACTTGAGGGCCTAAATCAAAATAATGCAAAAACGCATCTTTTTCATAACCCACATCAACAAACGCAGCATTTAACCCAGGCATAATTTTCTTAATGCGGCCTAAATAAATGTCACCTACGGCGTAATTGTTGTTAATGTGTTCTTTATGAAGCTCTACAAGTTGTTTGTCTTCAATTAAAGCTATGGATACTCCCGTAGGAGTTGAATCGATTATTAATTCTTTTACCAAAAGCTACAGATTTTAAGGTAATACTACCTTATTTACACATGGACCAAAAAACATGGAATCCAAAAATAAATGCGGAAATGATTAAGCATTTATTTTTGGCCATTACAAGATAGGGAATCCTATTTTTTCTTGTGTCTGTTTTTTCTTAAACGCTTTTTACGTTTGTGCGTAGCCATTTTATGTCTTTTTCTTTTTTTACCGCTTGGCATAATTTTAAGTTTTAAATGTTTTTATTAATTCTGTTAATTTTTTAATTCAGCAACCTTCTTATCTATAAAACTAGAAAATGTGGGGTTAGCTGCTAACTTTTTGCTATTTAAATAAGCGTCTATTGCTTCTGTCTTGTTTCCTAAACTCTCATAGGCTCTCCCCAAATAAAAATAGGCATCTGGAGTTTCTTTAATCGTTTTAATGATAGTGTTGAAGCGAATAATAGCTTTGTCAAATTGGCCCGATTTAATGGCGAACACGCCTAAATTCATGTTTGCTTTTAAGTTTTTTGGCTCTTTTTCTACTACTTCCCGCAACATCATTATACCCTGCATTGGAGCGCCCATTCCATTTACAATGGTAATGCCTAAACCTGTTTTAGCCTCTAAATTGGTTGAGTCTAAAGCCATGGCTTTTGTGAAGGACGTATTTGCTTTTTGCAATAGAGAAGATCGAACTAAACTATCTACAGAGTTATCAAAGGCTTTTAAAAAACGAGTTCCAGCAGCTAACCAATTCGGTAGCGCGGGTTCTTTATTGGCAACAACCTCCAAATACATCGCGCTTGGTGTAGACTGCTCAACATCATCCCACTTTTGAGCCAGTTGCTTAGCTTGGGTAACTTGTTCAGTACCCGAAGCATTTTTATAAGCACTTTCCAAAATGGTGATATCTTTTGCAAGGTTAGCGCTAATTGAAGCCATTCCAATTGCCGAAGCCTCATCAATACTAAATGAGGGAATGTTACTGGTTGCAACTGGCTTAGATTCTTCTTTTGGTTTCACCAAGCCTTTAACCTCGCGTGTAAACAAAAATCCAACAAGCGCTAGCATTGCAGCAATGGTAATCACTTGTTTCGAGCGGACTGTGTTAAACATCATTAGATAAATTAAGCTTCTGCGTTAGTTTTTTTAGAGTTGTTTTTAACTTTATCAACAAATACTTTTGCTGGTTTAAAGCTAGGAACAAAATGCTCTGGAATAATGATTGCAGTGTTTTTAGAAATATTTCTAGCAGTTTTTTGCGCTCTCTTTTTAACAACGAAACTACCAAAACCTCTTACGTAAACATTCTCTCCGCCAATCATACTGTTTTTGATCACTTTGAAAAATGCTTCAACGGTTTCTTGCACGTCTACCTTTTCAATTCCTGTCTTTGTTGATATTTCTGAAATAATATCTGCCTTAGTCATATTTTCTATTTATTAAATTATTGTGTGTTATAATTATAACTGTTTTGGGGTTGCAAAAGTATTGCTTTTTAATGAGATAGGAAAATAAAAGTTGATTTATTTATTATTAGTACATCATATAATTGCAAGTTTTAGCCAAAGGATAGCGAGCCCTGCTAAAAAGGATACTTATCACATATTATTTATCCTAAGCTAATATTTCTACCAGATTAAAATAATTACATTGTATTTTTGAGGCAATGCGATTTCAGAACAAAATTATTGAGTGGTACCAAATTAATAAAAGAACACTTCCTTGGCGAAGTACAACGAATGCATACGTAATTTGGTTATCAGAGATAATATTGCAACAAACTCGTGTAGCGCAAGGCCTGCCTTATTTTAATAAGTTTTTGGAAAACTTTCCAACCGTTCGTGATTTTGCAGAAGCAAGCGAAGATCAAGTACTTAAACTCTGGCAAGGTTTAGGCTACTATTCGAGAGGTAGAAACATGTTGTTTACCGCACAGCAAGTGATGACCGAACACAATGGCATATTTCCAAATACCTATGATCAGCTCATTAAACTCAAAGGGATTGGCGAATATACCGCTGCTGCGATCTCCTCTTTTTCTACTAATGAAAACAAAGCTGTTTTGGATGGGAACGTTTTTAGGCTGCTATCGAGATATTTTGGTATAAACGAGCCCATTAATAGTACAATCGGGAAGAAGATGTTTACAAAGTTCGCTCAAGACCTTGTTAAAGGAGAAACAGCATCCGTATATAATCAAGCTATAATGGAATTTGGAGCACTACAATGTACGCCTAAATCTCCAAAATGCGAGCTTTGCCCGTTGGCAATGGATTGCTTTGCACTTCAACACCAGCAAATAAATAATTTACCAGTTAAATTGAAAAAGGGGAAAATTAGAGAAAGGTGGTTCCATTATTTTGTAGCTACTCAAGAAAATTCTATTTTGATGAAGCAACGCATGCAGGGAGATATATGGCAAAAATTATACGATTTCCCGCTCATAGAAACCGAAAATCCAATCGCTTATACGCATCCCGATTTTATAAAACAAGTAAAAAAAAGCTTTGGAAATGAAGTGATTATTCGTTCAATAAGTCAGAAAAAACATTTATTAACCCACCAAATTATATATGTTCATTTTTTTGTTTTAGAGAATTATATGATTAACTTTAGTTTACATACAGAGATTAAATTGGCGTTACTAGCAGATTTTAAGTCTTTACCACATCCAAAAGTAATTGGCGATTTTATTGAAATGTATTTATAGAACTAATCAAATATTTATGTCGGGTATTAATAAAGTTATTTTGGTAGGGCATTTGGGTAAAGATCCAGAGGTTCGGCATTTAGAGGGGGGAGTAACTGTAGCTAGTTTTCCGTTGGCTACCTCCGAAACGTACAATAAGGATGGTAAGCGGGTAGAACAAACGGAATGGCATAACATTGTATTATGGAGAGGCTTGGCCGAAGTGGCCTCAAAATACCTTCAAAAGGGAAAACTTGTTTATATTGAGGGAAAGTTAAGAACACGTTCTTTTGAAGATAAGGAAAAAGTAAAAAAATATGTAACCGAGGTAGTCGCCGAAAACTTCACCATGCTAGGTAGAAAAAGTGATTTCGAAAACACACCAGCACATGATGGGGGCATGCCTAAGGCAGAGGATGACAATAAAGATACCGTAGCCGAAACAGGCGAAATGCCATTTTAAATGAAAATGTCTTTATTCTACCGTAACGGATTTGGCTAGATTTCTTGGCTGATCTACGTTGCAGCCTCTTAATACTGCGATATGATAGGATAAGAGTTGCAATGGAATGGTGGCTAAAAGTGGTAAGAATGCCTCGCTAGCATCAGGAATTTCGATGCAATAATCGGCCATTTTTCTAACCTCAACGTCGCCCTCGGTAACAATGGCCAATACTATTCCTTTCCTTGCTTTAACCTCTTGAATGTTGCTAATTACCTTCTCATAAGATGAATTTTTAGTGGCAATTACTACTACTGGCATTTCCTCATCAATTAGTGCAATAGGGCCATGTTTCATCTCTGCCGCTGGATAACCTTCGGCATGTATATAAGAAATTTCTTTAAGTTTAAGGGCGCCTTCTAAAGCTACAGGGAAGCCACTTCCTCTACCTAAAAATAAGCAATTTCTAGAATCCTTAAATTTCTTAGCAATATCCTTAATTATGTCATTCGACTTTAAAGCAATTTGGATCTTATCTGGAATACAATCTAATTCAGTAAGTAATTCAATTAACTTAGAGTTTGTAATTGTTCCTTTCTGTTGAGCCATATAAAACGCCATCAGGGTAAGTACAGTTACTTGAGCAGTAAATGCCTTGGTAGAAGCAACACCAATCTCTGGTCCGGCATGCGTGTAAACACCCGCATGAGTAATTCGTGGGATGGATGCACCTACTACATTACATATACCAAAAATGGTTGCTCCTTTTTCTTTGGCCATTTCAATGGCGGCCATTGTATCGGCAGTTTCGCCCGACTGTGATATGGCAATCACTACATCTTTTTCAGTAATAATCGGATTTCTGTACCTGAACTCAGATGCGTACTCTACTTCAACAGGAATCCGTGCATACTCTTCAATTAAATATTCTCCAACTAAACCTGCATGCCACGATGTTCCACAAGCTACAATAATAATACGGTCGATGTTCTTTAGCTTATCTACAAACTCTTTAATCCCGCCCAACTGCACCTTGCCTTCCTCAGGATAAATTCTTCCTCTCATGCAGTCTCTGATTGAACGGGGTTGTTCGTAAATTTCCTTCAGCATAAAATGATCATACCCACCCTTTTCGAGCATTTCGAGTTTAAGCTCTAGCTCTTGAATGTAAGGGGTTTGAACAATATTATCCAAACGCTTAATGATCAACTCGTCGCGCTTTAAAAATGCAATTTCGTTGTCGTTTAAGTAAATTACGTTTTTGGTATATTCTATAATTGGGGTAGCATCAGAGGCAATAAAATATTCTCCCTTACCTACTCCTATTACCATCGGACTACCTTTTCTAGCCGCTATTAATTGATCGGGATGATCTTGATCCATCACCACGATAGCATATGCGCCATTAACCTCGTGCAAAGCCAATCTAACAGCTTCTAAAAGGTCGGTATTATCATTTTTATATACCTCTTCAATGAGGTGAATTAATACCTCGGTATCCGTATCACTGTTAAAAATATGCCCTCTACTTAATAACTCTTCTTTTAACGTAGCATAATTTTCTATAATTCCATTATGAATAATAGATAAACGGCCATTATTTGAAGTGTGAGGATGCGAATTTCTGTCGGATGGTACGCCGTGAGTAGCCCAACGGGTATGTCCCATTCCAACAGTGCCCGAAAGATTTTTTCCTTCTGCAAAATTTTCTAACTCCTGTACTTTACCGGCTTTTTTATAGATATTTAGATCACCATCATTAATTAATGCTATTCCCGCACTATCATAACCCCGATATTCTAATCTTTTTAACCCTTTAATTACAATTGGCCAAGCTTCGCGAAAACCAATATAGCCTACAATTCCACACATAAATATATTTATAAAAAAAATTCCCCCGAAAATAGTAATTATCGAGGGAATTAGTGACAATATTAAATAACTATCTTATTTTACTTTAGTGTAGTAAAGATTTAATCTCATGGTACGCTCGCCTACCACTGCATTTTTCCTATAGGCTCCAATTACCGACCTTGCTGCACTACCTAGCGATGGGCTTGTTAAGAGATTACTGGCTGCACTGATTGGAATTGGGGCTATAAAAGTGCCATAATCTTTTGTTTTTTTAGCGATAATATTCTGTATATATGCCGTAACATTAAACACATACTGCCTTTTGATGGCATCAAAATAACCACCAATTGCTGCGGGGTCGTTATTGTTAACCTCAACAAATACTCTTTGTTCAGCTATATCGTAGCGATAAAGCG
>JACMOW010000160.1 GCA_014377775.1 Pedobacter sp.
GCTCCAACTCCTCTGCATTCGACGTATCAAATGCATTGATCTCTGCGCTGTACTGTGTGATCTGCTCCTGTAACATGCCTCAAATATACGGCAATTAATAGAATTGCAATAATCAAGCTATTTTAAATTCGCATTAAAATAATCGATTGTTTCTTTTAAAACAATATCGATATTTCCAATTTTACTAAAATCATGATCCGCACCCGCCACTTGTACAAACTTATTAGGCACAGCCAAACTATTTAACTTTGTTGTAAAAGCATCAAATGCAGCTCTGTTTTGCTTGGGCAAACCGTTTACATCGTTGAGCTCTGGAAAAACCGTTAGGGTGGGTACTTTCTGACTGGCGCTGGCCACATATAGTGGACTAATGGCGCGATAGTACACATCAGTTGTAGGGCCAACTTCGTATCCAGTATAACGATATCCCGCTTCAAGATAGGCTTTAGGGATGATGACATTATAAGAAGGAATATCTAAAAAAGTGTGATCTAACGACCCAGCTAAATTAGCCACAGCCTTTATTTTATTTGTGTTTATTGCATCATAACTATACAACAGCGACAATGTTGCCCCTGCACTATGACCAGCCATGGCCATTTTGGTCTCAGAAATTTTCCAGTCTTTAGCCTTTGCAATGGCATAATTCACTATGGCAGCCATATCTGCTACTTGGTCTTTTATTTTTATTGCGCTTTCCATGTGTTTAACAGGTGAATCATATAGCCCCGTTGCATCAACCAGCCTATAATTTACGTTTAGCACTGCAAAATTTGCGCGCACCAGCTCCTTCACCAAGCTAGTAAATAAACTTTTATCGCCTCCAATGAAACTTCCTCCATGTACAAAAATAATTAAACTGGTATTCGAGCTGCGGTTGGCGGGAAGGTAAACATCCATCTTTTGCAAAGCGTTGCTTCCATAAGAAACATCCAATACCGTTTCTGCTTCAACGCTTATAACTGGATTGGTGAGTATGCCACTATCCTTTTTACAAGATATAAAGGAAGTTGTTAGCAGCAAAAATAAAAAGACAGTGGTAAAAAAATTTCTCATGATGATTTAAATTACGCCGAGTTCTTTCCCAACTTTAGTAAATGCGGCAATCGCCTTATCCAAATGGTGTTGTTCATGTGCGGCCGATAACTGTACCCGTATTCTAGCTTTTCCCTGTGCAACAACTGGATAGAAGAATCCGATCACATAGATACCTTCATCGAGCATTCTTGCTGCAAAAGTTTGTGCGATTTTTGCGTCATAAAGCATTACAGGCACAATTGGGTGAAATCCGGGCTTAATATCGAATCCAGCTGCTGTCATTTTTTCGCGGAAATATTTAGTATTGCTTTCTAGTTTATCACGGAGTGAGGTAGTTTCAGATAGCATATCTAATACGGCGATGGATGCACCAGCAATTGCTGGTGCCAAGGTATTAGAAAATAAATAAGGACGAGAACGCTGACGTAGCATATCTACAATCTCTTTTTTGCCCGATGTAAATCCACCAGATGCGCCACCCAATGCTTTACCTAACGTACCAGTAATAATATCCACGCGATCCATCACGTTAAAGTGCTCATGTGTTCCTCTTCCCGTTTTACCAATAAAGCCAGTGCAATGCGACTCATCAATCATCACCAAGGCCTCGTATTTATCTGCCAAATCACAAATTTTGTCTAATGGTGCTACCGATCCATCCATTGAAAAAGAACCATCGGTTACAATAATTCTATGTCTGCACCCTTTCGCTGCAATTAATTGTTGCTCCAAATCTTCCATGTTGGCATTCTTATAGCGAAAACGTTGTGCCTTACATAAACGTACACCATCGATGATAGAGGCATGATTTAATTCATCAGAAATAATCGCATCTTCTGCATTAAAAAGCGGCTCAAAAACACCCCCATTGGCATCAAAAGCTGCTGCATATAAAATAGTATCTTCAGTCCCTAAAAAACTAGAAATTTTGGCCTCCAATTCTTTATGTACATTTTGAGTTCCACAGATAAACCGAACCGACGACATGCCATAGCCGTAATCGTCTATTGCCTGTTTTGCCGCAGCAATAACTTTTGGATGAGAAGATAGTCCTAGATAATTATTAGCACAAAAATTTGTAACTTCTGCACCACTGCTTACTTTTATGTCTGCGCCTTGTGGTGTAGTAATTATTCGCTCGCGCTTATATAATCCTGCATGCTCTATTTCTTCCAGTTCCTTTTGTAAAACTGGCCGTAATGTTTTATACATATTTATTTTTTTTTGATGCAACCATTTGTACTGCATATCGCTCTACAAATATAATATATTAGCAGTTAACAAACTTTAACAGTTTATATACGTTAAATGCGTGTGTATATTTTAACTTTATCCGAAGTATGAAAAAAGTCTCTCTTTTGTTATTCCTATTTTTGGCAATTACCATATCAGCTGTAGCACAATATCAAATTAGTGGTAAAATTACGGAAACCAATGGAGATCCTGTAGCTTTTGCATCTATATACGTAAAAAATATGTCCAAAGGAGTTTCTGCTAATGCAGATGGGTTTTATAAACTCACAGCCGAAAAGGGATATATCACACTTATTTTTAAGGCAATTGGATTTAAAACGGTAGAACGCATTATTCAAGTGAGTAATGATATAGTAACTAATCAAACCCTAGCCCCAGAAAGTTATATCTTAAACGCTGTAACTATTCGTTCAGATGCTGAAGATCCAGCTTATGAAATTATACGAAAAGCAGTAAAGAATAGGAAAAAACATTTAAACGAAGTTAACGCATTTAGTACCGATGTTTACATCAAAGGATTACAAAAATTGGTGGGGGCGCCTAAGAAATTCTTTGGATATGATATTCAGAAAACACTTGAATTAGATACAAATCGGAAAGGAATTTTATACCTATCAGAATCACAGTCGGCCTTTAGTTTTCAGCGACCAAATAAAATTAAAGAGGAAATGGTATCTTCTAAAGTATCGGGCCGAAACAATGCATTCAGCTACAATAAAGCATCTGACATGATCATTAATTTTTACGAAAATTTATTGCTCGAAGGAAGCGGTTTAAGCTCGCGTAGTTTTGTATCGCCTATAGCAGATAATGCATTATTTTACTATAATTATAACCTCTTAGGTACAACCGAAGAAAACGGAATAACCATTAATAAAATAAAAGTTACCCCTCGTCGAAAAAACGATCCTGCGTTTAAAGGTATAGTTTATATTGCTGATGATAGCTGGCGTTTGATGGGAACGAATTTATTCTTAACTGAAAGTTCAGGAATTAACTTTGTCGATACGCTACATATTAGTCAAGAATTTAACAAAGTCGAAAGCACCTATCTGCCCTCGAACATGAAATTCCAGTTCAAGGGTAATGTGATGGGGTTTAAATTCGAAGGTTATTATGTAAGCATATACAGCAATTATAACATTCATCCTAATTTCCCAAAAAACTATTTTACAGCCGAGATTTTAAAAATAACCAAAGCGGTAAATAAAAAAGATTCGTTGTATTGGATGAACAACAGGCCGATACCATTAACCGAGGAAGAGAAAGGTGATTATCAGAAAAAAGATAGTATTGCCTTACTTAAAGCTACAAAGCCCTATCTCGATTCACTAGAAAAAGCCAATAACAAATTTGAAATTGGCAAATTTATAAGAAGAGGATATAGCATTAATAACAGATACGAAAAGAGATATATAAATTTAGATCCATTATTAAGTGCTGTTTACTTTAATACGGTAGAAGGTTTTGGTCTCAAGTATGGTTTATCTTATCGAAAAGTATTAGATGAGCAACGCAGTTATATGATTAGACCGCAAGTTCAATATGGTTTTTCTAGCCAGATTTTTACTGCCAATGTATCAGGTTCTTATTTTTATAACCGCCTTAAGCGTGCAAGTATTAATGCGAGTTTTGGTACTGCGATCAACGATCTTAATTCATACGGTACCATGAGTGCACGTTCAAATGAAATTAACACTTTACTATTTGAGACTAATCTTGTTAAGTTATACAAAAAAGATTTTGCAACAATTGGGAGTTCTAGAGAGTTGGCTGATGGCTTACAGGCTTCGTTTAGCGTAAATTATGCAAAAAATTATACCCTTCAAAACACCAATACCTATACTATCAGAGATATAAAAGATAGAACGTTAACTTCCAATAATCCTTTTACACCTACCATAGAAACGCCATTATTCCCTACGCATAATTCATTCAATATCAATGCGGTATTAACCTATACCATCGGACAAAGATATACCACTACGCCTTATGCGAAAAGATATGAGGAGTCAAAGTTTCCACGTTTTCAATTAAATTATAGAAAAGGCATTAAAGGTATATTAGATAGCGATGTAGATTATGATTTTTTAGGTCTTGAAATTTATCAAGAGCGGATTAGTGCCGGTTTGTTGGGCTATATGTCGTTTGTAGTGGGTGCAGGGAAATTTCTCAATAACACTTCTGTTTTTTACCCAGACCGCAAACATTTTAGAGGTAATAATGCAACTATATTCCCTCCTAACCTCAGAAAATTCAGGTATTTAGACTTTTATCAATATAGCACCGACCGTAAGTATATTGAGATTCATTTTGAACATAATTTTGCAGGCTTTATGATTAATAAAATCCCGTTGTTACGTAAGTTAAAATTAGAAGAAATAGTAGGTGCCAATTATTTGACGGAGCCTGATAAACGAAACTATAAAGAGTTTTATTTTGGTATCGAACGATTAGGTTTCGGTGTAAGTTATGGATACTCATTTGATGGGAGTAAAAGGGTTGATCAAGGATTTAGGATTACTTATGGGTTATAAAGGTAGAAGGTTTGATGGCTGAAGGTAGAAAGATAACAATGCTTTTCCCCTTCTATTTTTTATGTATCTTTACATCGCATTAAACGCCGTTTGCAGCGGTATCAATGAAATATGACTTATAACACCTTACTTTATTATTGCTATTCCCCAATAGCAGATGCAGAACAATTTGCTGCAGATCATTTAACTTTTTGTAAGTCTTTAGACTTAGTTGGCCGTATTATCGTAGCCGAAGAAGGGCTCAACGGAACCGTTTCGGGCACAAAAGAAGCCTGCGATATCTATATGGGCGCCATAAAAGCGGATGAACGCTTTGCAAAAACTGAATTCAAGATTGATGAAGTTTCTGAACCTTCTTTCATCAAAATGCATTGCCGTTATAAGGCAGAGATTGTGTATTCGGGCTTACGCGATACGAGTATCATCAATCCAAATCAAATAACTGGAAAATATTTAGAACCAGCAGAATTTAGCGAAATGATGGATCGCGAAGATGTGGTTATTTTGGATGTACGTTCCAATTACGAGCATAACTTGGGGAAATTTAAGAATGCAGTAACGTTAGATATAGAAAATTTTAGAGATTTTCCTGATCAAATTGAAGCGTTAGCACAGTATAAAGATAAAAAGGTGATGACTTATTGCACGGGAGGGATTAAATGTGAAAAAGCGAGTGCGTTATTATTGCATCATGGCTTTACAGACGTGTATCAATTACACGGGGGAATTATTAAATACGGAAAAGAAGCAGGTGGAAAAGATTTTGAAGGAAAATGTTATGTTTTTGATAACCGTATTGCCGTTGATGTAAACTCAGTTAACCCTATAGTAGTTTCTACCTGTTTAAATTGTGGCACTATCACGCCAAAAATGATCAATTGTGCCAATCCAGAATGCAATGCGCATTTCACACAATGTGATGAATGTGGCGATCAATTGCAAGGCTGTTGCTCTGCTGAATGCGCTACGCATCCGCGTAAACGTCCTTATAATGGAACTGGATATTATGTGAAGGTACCACAACAGGTGGCTAAAGGATAGTTTTTTCTTTGTAAGTTGCGATGATACTTTATTCGTGTGAAATATTTATTTTGCACCAAGATTGAAAATAGTAAACCCAATGAAAACTACTTTACTAAAATTCCTCGTAGTGTTTTTAGTTTATTTATCCATACCAGTTGGATTAAAAGCCGATGACATACAAAGCATTGGCGTTCCTTATGTTCAAAACTACCCCAAATCTTCCTATTTATCAGGTAATCAAAATTGGTCTATAGCTAAAGATAAAAATGGCTTAATGTATTTTGGCAATGCTGAAGGCTTACTCACTTTTGATGGTAAATATTGGCAACAGTATAAGATGCCTAACCGACAGATTGTACGGTCGGTTGCTACTGCTAGCGATGGTTTGGTGTATACAGGAAGCTTTGGAGAGTTTGGCTATTGGTCTTTCCAAAACAAAAGACTTCGTTATACATCATTAATTAACCTTATTCCAAAACCTTACAAAATAACAGACGAAATTTGGAAAATATATGTAGCTGGGAAAAAAGTAATTTTTCAATCCTTTTCTACCATTTACATTTACGAAAATAAAAAAGTAACTGTAGTTAAAGCGCCAAATGCCTTTTTGTTTTTGCATCAAGTAAATAATCGATTATTTGCCGAAGTACTCGGCAAGGGGCTTTTTGAATTAAAAGGTAGAAATTTTGTTCTCTTAGCAGGAAGCGAAATACTTGGCAATACGGGCGTGCTTTCTATCCTACCCTATAAAGAAGATAGTTTCATTATCGGAACAGGTAAAAAGGGCTTGTTTATATACGATGGGCTAGACTTTAGTCCCTTGGTTAGTGCGGCTAATTCATTTTTAAAAACCTATCAGCTTAATAATGGCGTTAAGATTTTAGATAAATATTACGCTTATGGCACTATTTTAAACGGATTAATCATCATCGATGAAAACGGGAAAGTTATACAGCGCATTAATAAATCAAGCGGCTTACAGAACAATACTATCTTAAGTTTATATGCCGATAATGAGCAAAATTTATGGGTAGGGCTCGACAATGGAATAGATAGAATTGAGCTAAACTCCCCACTTTACTTTTATTTTGATAAAGCTGGTGAATTTGGAACCGTTTATTCCAGTTTAATTGTGAAAAACAAAATTTACTTAGGTACCAATCAGGGTTTATTTGTAAGTCCTTGGCTTCCAGAAAATGGAAACCTATTTAACGCTTTCGATTTTAAATTAATACCCAATTCTCAAGGGCAAGTATGGGATCTTCGTGAAATTGACAATCAACTACTTTGCGGCCATAATGGGGGTACTTTTAACATCATTGGCAGCCAAATGGAAAAAATATCGACCATTAATGGAGGCTGGGCCATAAAAAAGTTGAGTTCTAATCCCAATTTTTTAATACAAGGGACTTATACAGGCTTGGTCATTTTTTTGAAAGATGCCACGGGAAAATGGAAATTTAGTCATAAGGTAGCTGACTTTAGCGAACCTTCTAGGTATATAGAGCAGGATAATAAAGGAGATATTTGGATTAGTCACGCCTACAAAGGGCTTTACAAATTAACCTTAAGTTCAGATTTAAAAAAAGCCACCAACATTAAGTACTACGATGAAAAAAATGGTTTGCCAAGTAATTTTAACATTAACATTTTTAACTTAGAAAATAAAATAGTTTTCTCATCCGATGCAGGGTTTTTATTATACGATGAGATTAGCAATCGATTTAGCAAATATGAAGCATTAAACAAAAATCTAGGGAGTTTTTACACCTCCAACAAAATTATTAGTGCGGGTTTAAAAAAGTATTGGTTCATTAACCACGGAAAAATGGGTTTGGTTAATTTAAGCGAACCTGGAAAAACAGTAATCGATTCGAGTCGCTTCAGTGTTTTGGATGGCAGAATGGTGCAATATTATGAGAATATTAGCCAAATTAGCAGTAAAATATATTTGATAAGTGTAGATGACGGATTTGTGATCTATAATACAACCAATAGAGACAATGTTCCTAAAAAGCAAAATCCCCCGGCAGTGCTCATTAGAAAAATTGAGGACATTACCGACAAGTACTCTATACTAACCGAGAACGGAAGCAATGGAGAAACCATTGAAATTCCATTCAGCAGGAACAATATTCGTATCTCATTTTCTTTACCCTATTATCGTCAATCTAAAGTTAAATTTCAATTCTACTTAGAAGGCTATTCTAGGCAGTGGTCTGATTGGAGTGCAGCTACTCAGAAAGACTTTACTAATTTAACACGTGGCAGCTATGTGTTTAAAGTAAGAGCAAAGATTAATGAACAATTAATAAGTAAAATTACCACTTTCGAATTTAGTGTAGCCCCACCATGGTACGGAAGTAATTGGGCAATATTATTTTACATTTTAACAGGTATTATCGCCCTCATAACAGGAAAAAAAATTTATGAATCTAAACTAAGTAAAGACCAGAAAGTAATTACAAATAAGATTCAACTAGAAAAAGAAGCATTCCTAAAAAAAGAAGCCGAAGCTACCGAGAAACAGATCGTCAAAATTCAAACTGAAAAATTGCAGGCCGAATTGGCAAGTAAAAATAGGGAATTAGCAAATTCGGCAATGAGTTTGGTGTATAAAAACGAATTGCTACAAAAGATTAGTGAAGAGATGATGAAATTAAAAGACGAGAATGGTAAAAAACTCTCGGAAGATCAACTTCGCAAAATTCAAAAAGTTATCGATGATGGTATGAACGATGAACGCGATTGGAATTTATTTGAAAGCAGTTTCAATGAAGCGCACGAAAGTTTCTTTAAGAAGCTTAAAGCAAATCATCCAGATCTTGTTCCTAACGATTTAAAATTATGTGCTTACCTCCACATGAATATGAGCAGTAAGGAACTTGCGTCATTGTTAAATATCTCGCTAAGGGGCGTAGAAATAAGACGGTATCGTTTGCGTAAAAAATTAGAAGTTCCTCACGATAAAAACTTAGTAGAGTTTCTAATGGAACTTTAATACTACATCATTACCTCTCATAGACTAATTTTCCCCACATCAGCTATATACCTAAGAAACCTATATGTAGTAGTCTGTAATTTGTGGTTATAGTACAAAAAATATCGTTTTTATACTAAAAATCACTTTTATTTATGGGTATGAGATAGTACTCATATACCTAATGATGTATAAATGTATAGGTACTAACACTTGCAGTTACCAAACTAAAACAGAAAATTAGATTAATTAATTAAACAAATATCAACAACTGTATGAAAAAAATCTTTACAAAATTTTCTGCGATAACTTTTCTTTGTTTGCTCATATTAAGCACTTCTTACGCTCAAAACGTTACAGTTAAGGGCGTAATAAAAGATGAATCAGGTACAGCCATTTCATCAGCAAGTGTAACAATTAAAGGAACAAGCAATAGTGTACAAGCAGACGTTAATGGAAGCTATTCAATAATAGTTTCTGGTAATGAAACATTGGTATTTACCTACCTAGGTTTTACGAAAAAGGAAATCGCTGTTAATAACAGAACAGTTATTAATGTTACATTAACATCTGAAACCACCGATCTACAGCAAATTGTAGTGGTAGGTTATGGTACACAAAGAAAAGTAGATGTTACTGGTTCTGTAGCTACGATCAAAGGAGAAGACATCTCTAAACAATCTTCTATCAATCCGATTAGTGCGCTTCAAGGTAAAGTAGCTGGCGTAAACATCGTTAATAATGGAGCGCCAGGTTCATCACCACAAATTACCATCCGGGGCACAGGCACTATTTATGGTAACACAGGAGTGCTTTATGTTGTTGATGGTGTTTGGTATGATGAGGTTAGTTTTTTAAATCCAAACGACATTGAGGTGTTAAGTATTTTGAAAGATGCGTCCTCTCAATCAATTTACGGCATCAGAGCCGCAAATGGTGTGGTACTTATTTCAACTAAAAAAGGAAAATTTGGGCAATCAAGCATTAACTACACAGGTTCTGTAGGTTACAGGGCTGTAACGAATCAAATAGAGATGGCTAATGCAACTGAATATGCTACTATTATAAATGAATTATCAGCTTCAAATGGTGCCCCAGCGTTATTCGCTAATCCATCAAGTTACGGTACAGGAACGAATTGGTATAATCAAGTTTTTAGAAATGCCATACAAACCAACCATCAATTATCCGTAAATGGTGGTACAGAAAAAACATCTTATAATTTTTCATTAGGTTACACTAAGGAAGATGGTATCGTTAAAACGCAAGATTATCAGCGTTATACTGCTAAACTTTCAAATGATTTTCAACTATTCAAACCTTTAAAAATTGGCTATTCAGTAGCTGGTACAGCTAGTTCATCAAATGATATTAACGGAGGCATTTTCCGTCAGTTATATGCTGCCGGACCAGTTGTTCCGGTATTTTATGCTGATGGTACTTATGGCGATGCCAATGATTTTAGCCTAGGAGGAGGCAATAATTTTAACCCTCAGGTTACGATAGACTTCTTTAACCAAAAATCTAAAAACTATCGTTTAAATGGGAACGTTTTTGCCGAATTAACGATAGCTAAAAACTTTATTTTCAAAACAAGTGCGGGTGGAGATTTTGGCCAA
>JACMOW010000161.1 GCA_014377775.1 Pedobacter sp.
ATTAAATGGGCGATCAAAGCAACCATTTTTAAGCACTTTTGTGGTGGCGAAACCATCGAAGAATGCGAAGGTACTATTGCACAATTACATCAGGGTAAAGTAGGAACAATTTTAGATTACTCTGTTGAAGGAGAAGATGAAGAAGCGGTTTTTGATTTTACCTGTGAAGAAATTATCCGTACCATTAATAGGGCAGATGGTGATGATCGTATTCCTATTACTGTTTTTAAGGTGACTGGGATTGGCCGATTTGCTTTATTAGAAAAAATAGATGCTAAACAGGCTTTAACATCCAGCGAAGCTGAAGCATACGAAAACGTTAGAAACAGATGCGAGAAGATTTGTAAAACTGCATTTGATAAGCAGGTACCAATTATGATTGATGCCGAAGAAACATGGATTCAAGATACGATTGATGCCTTGGCATTAGAAATGATGATAAAGTTTAACAAAGAAAAATTAATCGTTTACAATACCTATCAATTATATCGCCACGATAAATTAGCTGATTTGATGGCCGATTATTTAATTGCTAAAGAAACAGGATTTATTTTAGGTGTAAAAATTGTTCGCGGTGCTTACATGGAAAAGGAACGTAAGCGAGCCGAGGAAATGGGTTATCCATCTCCAATACAACCAGATAAAGCGGCTTCTGACAGGGATTACGATGAATCGTTACGGTTTTGCGTGAAGCATATTGATCAAATTGGGATAGTTTGCGGCACACACAATGAAGAGAGTTCTTATTTATTAACCACTTTAATTGATGAAAGCGCGATTGCGCACAATCATCCTCACGTTTATTTTGCACAATTGTTAGGCATGAGTGATAACTTAAGTTTTAACCTATCAGATGCGGGCTATAATGTGGCCAAGTACGTTCCTTACGGGCCAATTAAGGCGGTAATGCCTTATTTGTTTAGGCGTGCACAAGAAAACACTTCTGTTGCTGGGCAAACAGGTAGGGAATTGGGCTTAATTTTGAAGGAAAAAGCTAGAAGGAAGCTAGAATTTTAAGATTCATGGCAATGCTAAATACCCAATTGACAGCCAAACTAAGCCTTTAACTAAAAAGAACAGAAACCCCCAAAAGCCGAGTTTTTTACCCCATTTTTTGAATTTTTCTGTTCTTTCTTGTTTCACAATATTAAAAGTTTATTAATCATTAAAAGTAACGAAGAAGTGGTTAAACTAAATCAAAACGATCGAGATTCATCACTTTGTTCCAGGCTGCTACAAAATCGGTTACAAACTTTTCCTGGGCATCCGCACTTCCGTAAACTTCTGCAATGGCTCTGAGTTCTGAATTGGAACCGAATAATAGATCGATACGGGTTCCTGTCCATTTAAAATCGCCAGTATTACGTGTTCTACCTTCAAATACTTCTGCATGCTCCGAAGCTGCGTTCCATATTGTATTCATATCAAGTAAGTTTACAAAGAAATCATTTGTAAGCGCTGCAGAACGTTTCGTGAAAACCCCATGTTGCGTATGATCAAAGTTTGTATCTAAAACCCGTAAACCACCAATAAGCACCGTTAACTCTGGTGCAGTTAAGGTAAGCAATTGCGCTTTATCAACTAGTAGTTCTTCTGTTGATATGGTAAATTTGGTTTTCTGATAGTTACGAAAGCCATCAATTGCGGGCTCTAGTACGGCAAAAGATTCGATGTCTGTTTGTTCTTGCGAGGCATCCATACGACCAGGTGTAAAGGGAACTGTTACTTCAAAACCTGCATTTTTTGCTGCTTTTTCAATACCGGCACACCCTGCTAATACAATAAGGTCGGCTAGTGAAAGTTTTTTACCTGTAGATTGGGCGCTATTATATGCGGTTTGTATATTTTCAAGCTCAGCCAGTACTTTTGAAAGCTGGGCTGGATTATTAACTTCCCAATCTTTTTGAGGTGCCAAGCGAATACGTGCGCCATTTGCGCCACCACGTTTGTCGGACCCACGGAAAGTTGATGCCGAGGCCCAAGCAGTAGATACCAGTTGGGCTATCGATAATCCAGAGTCTAAAATTTTGGCTTTCAATGTGGCAATATCTTGCTCATCAATTACCTCATGATTTACTACTGGAATAGGATCTTGCCAAATTAGCTCCTCTTGAGGTACATCAGGTCCTAAATAACGTTCTTTAGGCCCCATATCACGATGGGTTAACTTAAACCATGCACGCGCAAAAGCATCGGCAAATTGATCAGGGTTTTCGAAGAAGCGTCTAGAAATTTTTTCGTAAGCAGGGTCTAATTTTAGTGAAAGGTCGGTTGTTAACATTGTTGGAGCATGTTTTTTTGAAGGATCATGTGCATCTGGAATTGTTCCTGCGCCTCCACCATTTTTTGCTATCCACTGGTGTGCCCCTGCCGGACTTTTAGTTAATTCCCAGTCGAAACCAAAAAGATTTTCAAAGTAATCATTACTCCATTGTGTTGGTGTGGTGGTCCAAGTAACTTCCAAGCCACTGGTAATGGTATCTCCAGCTTTTCCTGGGCCGTGTTTACTAGCCCAACCAAAACCTTGTTCTTCGATGGCACAAGACTCAGGTTCTTTTCCCACTAAAGCGGTATCACCAGCTCCGTGTGTTTTACCAAAAGTATGTCCTCCGGCAATTAGCGCTACCGTTTCTTCATCATCCATCGCCATTCGTTTAAAGGTTTCACGAATATCTATGGCGGATGCAATTGGATCAGGATTACCATCTGGTCCTTCGGGATTTACATAAATTAAGCCCATTTGTACTGCGGCAAGGGGTTTCTCAAGGTTACGAGAGTGAATATTGCCATCGGCATTATCATCAGAAACCAATACACCCCCACTTTTAATTACACCATCAGATCCATGTGCATAACGCTTATCTCCACCTAACCATTCTGTTTCTGCGCCCCAATAAATAACTTCTTCTGGTTCCCAAACATCTTCACGTCCGCCGGCAAATCCGAAAGTTTTAAAGCCCATCGATTCCAATGCGATATTACCTGTGAGGATCATTAAATCTGCCCAGGATATTTTATTGCCATATTTTTGTTTAATTGGCCAAAGCAGTCTACGTGCCTTATCTAAGTTCACATTATCTGGCCAGCTATTTAGTGGTGCAAATCGCTGTTGCCCAGCACCCGCTCCACCACGTCCATCGCCGGTACGGTAAGTACCAGAACTGTGCCAAGCCATACGGATAAAAAATGGACCATAGTGACCAAAGTCTGCGGGCCACCAATCTTGCGAATCAGTCATGAGCGCATGAAGGTCTTTTTTTAACGCTTCAAAGTCGAGGCTTTTAAATGCTTTGGCATAGCTAAAATCTTCGCCCATTGGGTTAGACGAGGAAGAATGCTGACGTAGCATATTTAGTTTTAGCTGATTTGGCCACCAGTCACGGTTTTTCGTTCCATCGCCACCAGTACTGTGTTTTTTTGTTGCTCCATGAGGAAATGGGCATTTGCCGATATCATTAGAATTATTTTCCATATTTATTTAAATCTTAATGTATAAAGTTAAGGAAGTAAAATCAGCAAACCAAAGACGTTTTCTCTATATCGATATAGCTAAAATCTATGAGGCTACTTTACTTTAAAAGATTGCTTTCCGGTTAATAGATCAAAAAAGAGTATAAAATCGCTCGCTAAACTATAGCCAGGATACTGAAAAGTTGCAGGTTTATTTTTCTCGAAGAAGAAATGCCCAACCCATGCAAAACCATATCCAATAAACGGAATGGTAACAAAAAACCGCCAATCGTGAAAAAGAATGGCTGCTATTAGGATTAAAAAAACTAACCCTGTTCCTATAAAATGTAAAACACGGCTGGTAAAATTGCGATGTTCGCTTAGGTAGAAGGGATAAAATTCTTTTAAAGAAGTAAATTTTTTTTCAGTCGTGCTCATCGTATTATAAATTTAAAATACCATTCTTATTAAGGAAGCTAATTAATTCTGCGGGATGTACATCCATTAATAATGTTTTTAACCCTGCTTTTTTAGCACCTGCAATGTGTTGTGGACTATCGTCAATAAATAGTGTTTCTTCTGGGTTCAAATTATTTTCTTTAATCACCTGCTCAAAAATATTAACATTTGGTTTGCGAAGTTTCATTAAATGAGAAAAGTAAACTTTTTCGAAAAGGCCATCATAATTTTCAATATTAAATGTTTCTTTTAGATAGTTGATGATCCAATTGTAATGGATTTCGTTGTTGTTGCTGAGTAAAAAAGTGCGGTATTTTTTTTTAACAGCTGTTAAAACATCATGATTATTAGCCGAAACTCCTGTAAGTAAGCTATTCCATGCTTCATTTATTTCGGTATCGCTGAGGTTGTTATTATTTGCGGCTGCTCTTATTCCATCTCTAAATTGAATAGGAGAGATGCTTGCCGTTTCAAAATCATCAAACAAGGTGTTATGATTTTTATGTGCAAAGAAACTATCAATATCGTTAATACCGAGTTGTTTTAAGGCGTCTTGTGCGCGTTTAAAGTTGATTTCGAAAATTACATTTCCGTAATCGAATATAATATTTTTGATGGTGTGCATGGTGTGGTAAATATAGCAGTTAATTTTTTTTAAATTTTCCTTAAAAATCCCTTTCAAAATTGCTCAGAAATACCTAACATTGCATCGCAAAACTTTATTGGTTTTCGGCGCCTATAGCTCAGTTGGTTAGAGTAGAAGACTCATAATCTTTTGGTCCCTGGTTCGAGCCCAGGTGGGCGCACAATTAACCGCTTTTAAACTATGTTTAAGGCGGTTTTTTAATTTTAACACACGGTATAGCACACTGTTTTAATTATATTAGGTAACTTATTTTACATTATATTTGTAGTGTCCTTTGTTGCTATTGGGCAAACTTAAAAGCTGTTTCAGGATTGAAACGGCTTTTAATAGCAACTATATACGAGTTGGTACAAATTATAGCAAAAAAAAGCCCTTAATTTGGGACTTAAATTTAAAACGTATCTGATTTTGATTTATATACAGTATTTGCAAAATCAATAGCCATAGAATAAAAATAATTATTGGTATACTTAACTAGTCTATACCATTTCTCATTATTTTTCTTTTTTAATTGTGCTGACTGAAAATGAAGTATATCCATAGAATCGGCAGGAATTACCCCTACAGCCATATTATTTTTTTGTATATCGTAGAACCTTATTCTGAATTTATTATCCTTTGCATCTATCTGTATAGAGAACGATAACTCATATCCTAATTCTTGTTTTCCATTTGTTCCAATAGACCATATAATAGATTTTCCCTTGCCTATAATCTGTCCATATGATGCGTCTTCTGATTGAATTACTGACTTTGTACTTGTAAACCTATCTGATATCCATTTTTTGGCAGCTACGTATATTTCTGACTGTTTTGTATCTTTAGATTCTAAAATAAGTTCATATACAACCTTGTTATCTTTTATTGGAAACGATGTGCTTGCTGTATCTATCTGACTAAATCCAGATAACGGAAAATAAAAGAGCGCTAGTAATAATATTTTTTTCATTGTCGTAATTTAAGTTAAAATAATTTAAATATATTAATTTATTAAATCATTGTATGTTAATCTTCCATTACAGTTTTTAAGCGTTAAATTAAATCTATCACTAATTTTACGGGTGTTAGGTTTTTTGAAAAACTATTTCGTTATTTTTCAAAATTATATCAGTACCTAATACGCTGTCTTGGACATTTTCATACAATTTAATTTTATTTGAATTGATTTGGGCATATATTGATTTAGATAAAATTATCAATACAATTGAAAGAATAAGGTTTTTCATATTTTTTGTTAGTTTGAGAGAATTTATTGAAGGATAATTATTGTAAACTATAACAAAGAAAAAAGTGAAATGTATTTTAGATATAATGAAATCACGGACTAAACAA
>JACMOW010000162.1 GCA_014377775.1 Pedobacter sp.
AACTTGTTTATTGATGTTTTTGGCTTCTGTAATCGGATTTATAATGGTTAATAGATTTTTAACCTTTTTAGCTTCAAACTTTTTTGGATTTATCCACGCTAATGTTAAAACGGTAGATAATGTTAATGCCATGATAAGCAATTGTTGCTTTGAATTAATGTAGGTTGTTTTCATATTCGTTATTCTTTTAATACGTTGATATAAGTGTTGATTGGTTCCTGTTACCGCAAGTGAAAGTACTGGCGCTTGTTTATTTTTAAGTAATTCGAGTTTTAATAGTGCATGCGCATAAGTTATCGGAGTTCGAGTATGTTTAACCACCAGATCATCGCAGGCATGTTCTCGTTCAATACAGATAAATTTACCAACCAACCATACAAATGGATTGAAGAATAGTATTGTTTCAATAGCCATTTTGATTAAGTTCAAAGCATAATCGTTTCTGCGTATGTGCGATAATTCATGGATTAAAATGGCTTCTACTTGTTTAAGTTCAAGCTGAGCTGCAAGTGCAATTGGAAATAAAACGATTGGTTTAAAGTAACCAATTACCAAAGGCACATTAACCTTGGCTGATAAGAAGAATTTAACGGTTTTTTCTATTTTCAATTCAGCTAAAGTAGATAGGAATATATCATTCCATTCTGCTGGAATAGCAACTTTACTCGACTTTTTTAGTTGCTTCAGTTTTTGATATCCGGCTAACAACAATAGGAATTGAATGCCAATTCCAAATAAATAGAAGCTTGTAATTATTGGAAACCAAGTTTCAGTTTTAAGAAAATTATTTGAGCTTAGATAATGCAGATCTTGTAGGTTTACTTGTGCGATAAACGCCATAGTATCTGCCTTTTTTGCTGTGGCTAATGGCAGCTTAAATGCCGAATAAAAGGTAAAACAGAAACTTACAAATACGAGTAGGAGCGACCCAAAGGCTAAGTTGTGCTTTAATTTAGCATTTAGTTTAGGTAAGGCCATTAAAGCTGCAAAGAGAAATATATAGATTAGCGCACCTTGCCATAAAGAGTGAAAAATGCTCCAACTAAGCGCTTTGATCAAGTTGTTTATCATTGCTTCCATTATTTAAGCTTATCTAAATATTCCTTAATCAAATCTATTTCTTCCTTGCTTGCACTTTTGTTGCCCAATGCTTGCATTACTAATCGAGCTGCAGAACCATCAAATACGTTATCTATCATTTTATTAACCAGTTGCTGTTGGATTTTTTTCTGATTTAATAAGGCTTTATAGATGTGGGTTTTTGCAGTGGTATCTCTTTCCACTAAGCCCTTTTCATGCATAATTTGCATCAATTTTAAAGTAGTGGTGTAACCTGCATTTTTTTTAGCTAAAGTCTCATGCACATTACGAACCGTACAAAGTTTTTTTTGCCAAAGTACCTGTAAAATCTCTAATTCGCCTTCAGTTGGTTTGATGATATTAATACTCATATTGTTACACTACGAATTATTTCGTAGTGTAAATGTACGAAAGTATTCGTATAAACAAAATATTTTAACAAATAAATTTTAATTCTTTTTCAAACCTTCGTATCTGCTGATATTAGCAGGGTCTATTGCACTTAAGAGATTATAAGCTTTTATTTTATCTTGCGCATCACCAAGTGATAATACATTCACAATTTCATCGGCTTTGCTCGAAAAATAAATATTAGGGAAAATGGAGCCAAGCTTTTGCTTATCCATTTGTTGAAGTTCGGCTAAGAAGCCAATTATTTTTTTAATCGCGTTAGTTTTGTTTTCTTGAAGTAAATCGAGCCCATTCAAGTGATAATTATAAATAAATAAACGTAATTCCTGAAAGCTATTGTTTAATAAGTTTTCGTTGAGCCAATAGCGATTGCGTAAACCATCAAATGGTTTCCATCCTTTGTTGCCTGAGGTTTGTGCAATATTTAACGTATTTTGTGCTTTCGAAAATAATGGTGATCCATCCATTTTCCCAAAACTATCTTTATCAATACCTATTATTGTATAGGCATAATAGGCGAGTAGTGAGCTAAGATTATTAAGAAAATTTTGCTCCGAAAAATCTAAAGTCTGCCCTTGGTTATAGTTAAAATCAAAATCCTTATCATTCATATTTAAAAGAGTACTAAAATAAGTACTTCCATAAACTGGTCTGCTCGACTGAATTTGAGCTTCCGCGCTGTATGTAGCGTTACCGTCCCAACCCGATATGGTAATTACAAAATTGCATTCAATTCTTTCTTGAGGAAGGTAAGTGTCATTGGTCCACTTGTTATTGTTCAGAAAATCACGAATCAACGTTTGAAGTGTTTCTAAATTCTTACGATTAATGTTTGATACATTAGGTGCTAAAACTTGTACCCTTGCATTTAGTTCTTGTGAAAATGCATAAGCATTACAAAATAAGATAGCAAAAAGGCAAAATAATTTCTTCATTGAATTATCAATTTAACTATTTCTGCACAAATATCCTGAGCTACTTCAGCTTTGCTTTTAAGCTCAAATACTGTTTTTTCGAGTGCACGATTAAATATAATTATTTTATTCGTTGCTGTTTTAAATCCAGCTCCACTATCGTTTAGTGAATTTAAAACAATAAGATCTAAATTCTTTTTCTGTAATTTTTGCTGAGCGTAAATTTCTTCTTGTTCTGTTTCGAGTGCAAATCCGACTAATATCTGATCTTTCCGCTTTAATTCACCCAGTTCTGCTAATATATCTGCTGTTTTTTTTAAGCTAATGTTAAACTTAGTTTCTGTTTTCTTTATTTTTTGTTTTGCTACTTCAACTGGGGTATAATCGGCCACTGCCGCACTCATTACCGTGATCATGCTTTCTGCAAAATTGGCCAAGCAGGCTTCCTGCATATCTGCTGCACTAACTACATCAATCCTGGTCAAACTAATATTACTTTTTTCGGCGGTTGGTCCGGTAATCAGCGTAACCTCCGCTCCTAAATTAACTAAGCACTCTGCAATTGCAAAACCCATTTTACCTGAAGAGTGATTGCCAATAAAACGGACGGGATCAATAGCCTCATATGTTGGTCCCGCAGTTACTAAAGCTTTTCTACCTAGTAAAGGTAAGCTTGATTTGATATGACGGATTAAAAAGTCGACAATTTCATCTGGTTCTGCCATTCTTCCTTCACCAAATAATCCACTTGCTAATTCTCCACTATTTGGAGCAATAATAATATTGCCGAAACTTTGTAATTGGGCAATATTTTCTCGCGTACTATCGTGTTTCCACATATCCAAATCCATTGCTGGTGCAAAAAATATTGGGCATTTGGCCGATAAATAAACAGCACTTAGTAGATTATCACATAATCCATTTGCCATTTTGGCTAAAGTATTTGCACTTGCAGGAGCAATAATCATATAATCAGCCCAAAGACCTAATTCTACATGATTACTCCAAACACCTGTTTCGGCATCAAAATATTGCGTATAAACTGGGTTTTTTGAAAGCGTGGCTAAGGTAAGCGGAGTAATGAAATTACTCGCATCAGCCGTGAGAATAACTTTAACGTTTGCGCCAGCCTTAATGAGTGATCTCACTAAAAGTGCAGATTTATATGCGGCTATACTGCCGCAAACGCCAAGTAATATGTTTTTAGCTTTTAGCATGGGGCATCCAATGCTAATTATTTCTGTTCCTTAGCTGGATTTCTATGATAAATTTTATCATTTAAGAACTCATCAATTGCAATTAAACTTGGCTTAGGCATACGCTCATAGTGCTTACTAATTTCAATTTGTTCTCTGTTCTCAAAAATTTCTTCTAAGTTATCATTTGAAGAAGCAAACTCTGCTAATTTTCCATGTAACTCTTCTTTCATATTGTTAGAAATCTGATTAGCCCTTTTAGAAATTATCACTAAAGATTCATAAATGTTATCAGTAGTTGCATCTAAATCATGTACATTTCTCGTTACCGTAGTATTTGGTATAGCGGGTTTTTGTGTATTCATTATTTTATTGGGGTTTTAATCTCTACTTTTTTGGTAGTGGTGTCTTTTTGTTTTTCGTCTTTTTTTGCTAGTGCTTCATATTTGGCAGTTAGTGCTGCCTCTTCCGTTAAGATTTTCTTAGCAGAAACTATTCCAGTTTCACTATCTTCTTTCAGTTGTTGAGCTTCCTTAACCAATTTACTAGTAGGGTGAGCTTCTATAAACTCATTGTAATAAACAATGGCTTCATTAAAACGCTGTTCTTGTCTATTCGGATAGCTATTTTTCGCATACATAAATTGCGATTTCACAATCAACAAATCAATTTCTTCGATATACTTTATGTCAGGGAATTCAATCTGAGTATTTTTTAAGGCAACAACAGCCGATTTATAATAACCAACGTCGTACCCACCTAGTGTGTAATATAATTTCGCATTTTCAAACGCTTTCGTTTCTAATTTACCACGTAAGTTGGCTATATATTGTGCGGCCTGAACAGCACGCTCGCTTTTAGGATAGTAATTAATAAATAGTTGTAAAGCATCAATTGCTTTGTAAGTATTTTCTTGGTCTAATGATGAATTTGGTGAATCAAGATAAAAGCAATAGGCTCCGTAATACCTACACTCTTCTGCATTTTTACTTCCAGGATAAGTGTCTGCAAATTCTTTAAATTTGTAACGGGCAGTTGTATAGTCTTTTAAACGATAAAGCGTAAAAGCATAGTAGTAATTCAAGTCTTCCGCTTCAGCGGTTCCCCTATATTTTTGAGCTAAGCCTTCGAACAAAATTAAAGCTTTAGAATAGTCTTTTTTATTGTACAGACGGATACCCTCTTGGTATTTCTTGGAAACATCATTACTTAAACGTAGCTTTTCAAAACGGCTTTTACAGCCTGCTAAGCTTAATAATAGGACAGTGAAACTTAAAATAAGAAGGTGTTTAACTTTAAACATTGTACAAAGATAAGGTAATAATACGAAAACGTCAATTAAAAATAATCCTGCTAAGCTAAATAAAGGGTTTCAGCCAATCAAACACTTAACAAATTTTAACATACGGTTATATGCTTTCCTTGTTCTTATTCAATTAAAAATTTTATATAGTATATATATGTATGTTGATTTATATTTTAATGCTCTACTATTTGATAAGCATTTATTGTCAATTATGACAACCTAAACAATACCTAATTTTATGCCGCTTGTATATGGGAATTAGTTGCGGTTGCGGAATGGGTTAAGCGTTCTAAATAAAGCGGTCGTCTTTGGGGCTCGGTGGGGAAGCGTTTCGCTTCTGTTTCGGCTTTGTTCTGTAATTGCTTCGAGATTGCTTCGACATGCGTTCGGGTTTTGAACAACACCGGAACAAAAGGGGTATTTTCCCGAAGGATTCCCGAACGCATGTCGAGGGTTTTTCGGAGCATGTCCGCCTGTTTCTGGATGGATTGTCGATTGTTATGCATTGCGGTTTGGAACAGATTGGGGGAGTTTGAATTTTTTCTACTTGTAAACCATGGGTTTAGGGGTTATTTAAGATAATAACTTGGGTATTTTTTGTATTTACGGTTGGTTTTTCTACTTTTGCATCCCGCTTTGGAGGAAGCTGGTTGAGGTTGATAAATGTGCGGGAAGTTATTGAAAAGGGTTAGGAAAAAGAAAGTTGTTTATTTATAGCGACTTACGATAATGTCCAATAAACTTTGAAATAAAGTTTGGATAGCGCGAAAAGATTTCTACC
>JACMOW010000163.1 GCA_014377775.1 Pedobacter sp.
AAGGGCTCTCCAAACTTTTTTGCAATTTTTTCTGCAAGATATTGAGATCCTGTTCCTGAAAATATTTTTACGTTAGACTGCATAGGTTGGTATATGGTAGGTGAATTTTGTGCGAAAATACATTTAGTTTACATCAATAAAGAGTAACACACATGGAAAATTCTGAAAACATTAAAACTTCTATAAAAAACTGGGCTGAAGATGATCGTCCACGAGAAAAAATGGCACGCCATGGTGCAGAAATATTGAGCAATGCTGAGTTAATCGCAATCATCATTAACAATGGTAATAAAGAAAAATCTGCCGTGGAGCTGGCTAAAGATATTTTAAAATTAGGTTCAGATAATCTCGATGAACTGGGAAAACTTTCCATAAAAGATTTTCAGAAAATAAAAGGAATTGGTGTTGCAAAAGCAATAAGCATAACCGCAGCATTGGAACTGGGAAGAAGGCGTAGTGGTGGAGAAGTTTTGCAGCGTACCAAAGTAAGCAGCAGCAAAGAAATTGCCCAATATTTAAGGAGTATTTTAAAAGACAACAGCAATGAAGTTTTTGCAGTATTGTTTTTAAACCAGGCAAATAAAATTAAAAACTTTAAAATTATGAGCAAAGGCGGAATTACCGGCACCGTTGCTGATCCTCGGGTAATTCTAAAACAGGCACTTGATGAAGGTGCTACAAGTTTGGTTTTAAGTCATAACCATCCTTCAGGTAACTTAAAGCCCAGCAGGGCAGACCAAGATCTAACCAATAAAATAAAACAGGCCGCCTCTTACTTTGATATTAAAATACTTGATCACATTATTGTAAGTGATGAAGGGCATTTTAGTTTTGCAGATGAAGGTTTGCTTTAAAAAAAATTTCAAAAATTACTTTGTGTAGTAAACGACAAATAGCCCATAAAGAGCTATTTGTTAAAAAGATATTTGAATTTATTATGCCTGACCTGCCGGCCCACCAAAATTAAAAGGAATTTCTACAGCTTCTAAATCCTGTACTGTTCCATTGACTGCCTCAAATTTTTGCACATTTTCAACAATTGCTTTCATAAAACGCTTTGCATGAAACGGTGTCATAATAATTCTACTTTTAACTTTACTCTTTGGTGCTCCGGGCATAACATTTACAAAATCAAACACAAATTCTGCATGGCTATGTGTTATAATAGCAAGGTTTATATAAGTCCCTTCAGATGTTTCTTCTGAGATTTCGATGTTTATTTGATTTGGAATATTATCAGACATTTTAATTATTTTAATTTTAAAATAGGCTCCCATGGGAGCCTATTTGGTATTATTAAGTTTATAAGTATTAAGGTCTTGGACCTGTATAAGTCCATGTTTCGTTTAGAGCACTTCTTGGATTAGGACCTGTAGATTGATTAGATTGAATGATAAAATGTTTGATTTTTATTACCTTAGTTGCATTATCATACTTGTTTATACCAGTCGGATCTAACACTGCTCTTCTAGTATTTGCTGATGCAAAATTTGGAGCACCAGTGCCTAATGACGGATCACCAATTGCGGTAGCAGGCTTGCTTGGATCACCATAGTAATTATGAAGATCAGATATAATATCGCCTGCTGCAGGGTTAAAAGTCATAGTCAGACCATAACTACCAAAAAATGTACCACCGCCATTATTTAAAAATAAATAAGCAGGTGCATAAGTACCATTAACTAACAATTGTACATCTACACTACTTGGTCCTGTTGTAACTAACCTGTAAGTAAGTGGATAATTACCGGTAAAGGCAGCATTTACAAAATCTCTAAACGTACCCATATTTGAGTATACTCCATCGTATTTATTTTTAATATTTATACTAATGCTAACAACTCTTGAGTTTTGCGCAACTGTGTAACCATTATCTGCAGAAGTTAAAGTAAATGCTACACCGTATGTAAGGTTAGAATTTAATAAAGATGCATTAGTTAATACAATTTCAAAAACAGAATGTACAGCTCCTGCAGGTACAGTATTTGTTGACTTAAATGTGTATGCAGAAGCAGGAAGCAAAGTAGTTCCGGCAGGTATTAAAGTAGGAGAAGCAACTACTGTATAATTAATAGCAGTTTTAGGCAATTCGTTAGAACTAACACCTACTTCAACAGAAAGAATCTTTTGGGGAGTAGCATCAGCCAAAAGTGCTTCAGAGAAAATACTTTTAACAAACCCAAGTCCTTTCACTTCTGTATTTAGTATACCATATTTTTGAGCTTCATATTGTTCATCTTTATGACAACCAGTGCCCAACAATGCAAAGGCAACTAAACATGATAATAATATTTTTTTCATAATGATTTATTTATATTGTTGTTGATAAAGGGCATTTTAAAAATAAACTTATTAAAATTCATTTAGTTTTTGTCCCAAAAAATTCTATTTCGTCCTGTTGGACCACCAGAAGTAAATACATCTATAGTTCCTTCACCTAAAGCATTAGCAGGATTGAAACTGTATTCATTTTGAGGATAGAAAAATCTAATAGGAATTTTAGTTTTGGTATTTGCAGGATTAACTGAAATTGGGGGGCCAGGTAAAAAACCGCCACCTCTACCATAAACAATATCAGATCTTCTGTAATCAGTATATACTTCTAAAGGAGAAATTACATTAAGTGCAAACCACTTTTGAGAAAGTATGGTATACATACCACCGGCAGGCAAACCTGCACCTTGAGAAACTCCGTTGAAATCAACATCAGGATAACTTGCATTGTTGGCAATGTAAGTATCAGCAGCTGCAGCAGTTAATCCTAAAAAAACGAATGATTCCCTTACAGCAGAAGTGTACAACATTTGTGCATTCCCTATTAACAAACCTCTTCTAACAGCCTCAGCCTGCAAAAACAAACTCTCCACTGATGTGAAAATCCAAGCTCTTGAAGCTGCACCGTTCGGTACAAGTCCAGGTCCATTAAGTGTAGATAATTTTGACCCTAGATTTGGACTTGCTGAAGTTGCTACTTCACCAAATTGTATCCCTCTATGAACAGTTCCTCCTAGAGGATCTGCAGGAAAACCATAAAAACGGTCTACTCTTGGATCACCATTCCATTGATAATAACCTTGGCTTGGGCCACCTGGATTAGGGCCTACTGCGTAAGCATTTGCTTTTGTTTGATCACCTAAACCTGGTAATGCACCAAGTTCATTAACAACATATGCTCTGTAGTAAGGGTTAGGTTTGGTAGCATCATAACCAGGGTTGATTTGCGCAGAACCTCCTGCACCTAAGAATCCTGAACCTTCAGCTGTTATAATAGCCATTTCGGCTACTTGATTAGCACCCGGAATAAAAGTGTTCGTTTCTGTTCCACCTGCAAAACTTGTATTACCCATATGCATAAGCAAACGAAGCTTTAATGTATTTGCAAACTTTTTCCAGTTTAATTTGTTACCGGCAAAAACGAAGTCATTTGTTACAATTTCTTTGTTATTATCTAAAGAAGATGCATTAGCATCGTTTAACAACGCAATTGCTTTATCTAATTCTCTAAACAAATCTGCATAGATCGCTTGGTCATCATCATACTTTGGAGTTCTGATTGAACCACCCTGAAAAGCTTCCTTGTATGGAACATTACCATAAAGATCAACCAACATTTGGAAATTCTGAGCCTTCATTATTCTTGCAATTGCCTCGTAAAAACCTGCACCATTTTTATTTGCATTTGTTATAACAAAATCATAATTGGTTGCATTAGAATAAAGGTTATTCCACATATTTACTGCAAAATTATTGGTAAAGGAATATGTTTCTTCATCAGATACACTTTGGTAACTACCTGATCTTGCCCAAAACCCTAACCATTTTTGTAAAACTGTCCAAGATGTTGCCTGTAAGTTTGCTGTTGCTGATAAAGAAGCAGGCAAAACTGACTTAAAATCAACAGTAGAAGCTGTTACGGCATTAGGGTTTGTATTGATGGCAAACTGTTCCTTTTTACACCCTGCAATACTAATTGCTAGTACTGTCACGATTAAAAAGGCATATTTATAATTATTCATTCTCATTTTGCTAAAATTTATATATTATTAAAATTGGAAAGTAACGTTAGCACCCATAAACCTTGTTGGAGGAATATTAAAGGCTGTACTTCTACCAGTTGCATTACCTGTAAAAGCATTATTACCATTTGAAGTAAATTCAGGATCAGTCCATTGGTTAGATTTTGGTAACCACATTAACAAATTACGACCTGAAAAACCTGCTGTTATTCCTTTAATCCCATTTCCTTTAAACAAACTTGAAGGGAAACTGTAGGTTAAAGAAACTTCACGCAATTTAAAGAAAGCACCACTTGCCAAATAATTTGTAATTGCTCCTGTATTCAAGTTATCATTATAAAATAATCTTCCATAAGACTTGGTAAATACATTAGTATTATTAACTAATTTTCCTGATCCATCATCAACTACTGAATTAGGAAATACAAAAGCTCTGCGACCAAAATCACCACTTCTTTGAGAAATTCCGTTGTCATCCATAAACTGTCCCAGCTGATCAGCAACAATTGAGTTGCCTCCACTGTATTGACCAACTACAGATAAATTAATATTTTTCCAATCGAAACTTAAATTTAACCCTACAATATGCTGAGGTAAAGTTTTACCGTGCTGCGTTTCTTTATTGTTTAAAGAAGGCATTCCTGTTACTCTGTCAACAATTACTTTACCATTTGGATCTCTAACATAATCAGTCAATTTAAATACAAATGCAGGAGAGTTCACAATAGCAAAATTATAATTCCCTATTCCAAGCTCATTTACTCCATCAATCAAACTTGTAATCTTACTTGTTTGGTTAGCATAGTTTATTTTAACATCCATGCTAAAATCTCCTAACTTAACAAGTTGTGGCAATTTTAAATCCAATTCCACACCTTTATTATTAAATGAACCAGCATTAAGTAAAGCAGAAGTTGAACCGGTAGTATTAGATAATTGAACATTCAAAACCTGGTCTGTGTTGTTTTGAGTATAATAGTTAGCCTCTAATATAACTTTGTTTTTAAAGAAACCTAATTCAATACCTGCCTCTTTGGTATTTACAAACTCAGGCTTTAAACCTTGAGCAGGGAAAGTTGTACCACCGATCTGATATCCCGGTGTTGTACCAAAAGGGAAAAACAAACCTGCTCCAAAACTTGTTTCATTTTGGTAAGGTGCAATGTTAACATTACCTGTTTTTGCAACTGCTGCTCTAATTTTAAAGAAATTAAATACGCTGTTATCCTTTAAAGCAGGGAATATTTCATGTACAAGTACTGAAGTGTTTACGCTTGGATAGAAAAATGAAATATCCTTGTTATTAAATACTTTATTAGCTGGCACTAGTCTGCTATCCTTATCATAACTTCCTGTAGCACCTATGTAAACCATTTTATTGTAGTTAAATTCCACACGTCCAAAAAATCTTTGTAATCTCGCCAAAGAACTGGAAACACCAACTGTTGGCTCACCCAACCTTGTAGAAATTGATAAAAAGGCAGATTGACCTAGGTTGTTACTACCCGCAGATACAAACTTGGTTCTCGATTCACGGAATGAGTGACCCGCTGTTGCTGAAACGCCAACTTTCCCAAAAGTTTTATCATAATTAATAAAAGCCTCAGAAGTTAAACGGTTGCTGTAATTATTTTGATCTGTTACAGCTCCTGATATAACTCTAGGAGAAGGTCCTGATGGCCTGCTTGTATAAAATGAAGAATGCGTAAATGCTCCACGTGTTGCAGTAGCATCTGCATTGGAAATTGCAAGTCCTACTCTATATACAAAATTTAAAGATTTTGTGGCTTTGTAATTAAATTCTACGTTACCAAACAAATCATCCGTTTTTCCTTGTTGACGGTTATTGTCTTTTGCAAAATATGGCGTAAAATCAAAATTTGTCAAATAAGTAGTGTAATATCCACTAGGACTTGAAAAATAATCA
>JACMOW010000164.1 GCA_014377775.1 Pedobacter sp.
CTGCAAATCACAAACGACATCAAGAATTTCTCAAAAAACACGCCTAATGCACATGTAGTTGCCGTTTACGGTGGCGCAAACATTATGCAACAACTACGCGAAATACGCAATGGCGTACAAATTGTAGTGGCCACGCCCGGCCGTATGTTAGATATCATTGGCCGTAAAGCCATCGATTTCACTAACGTTAAATATGTAGTATTGGATGGGGCAGATGAAATGTTAAATATGGGCTTCCAAGAAGACATTAACGACATTTTATCGACTACACCAGACGATAAAAAAACATGGCTATTCTCTGCAACAATGCCTCCAGAGGTTCGTCGCATTGCAAAAAACTACATGGAAAACCCTGTAGAATTAACCATGGGCACAAAAAATGCAGGTAATGTAAACATCGAACACGAATATTATATCGTTCGTGCACGTGATAAATACGCTGCCCTAAAACGCATTGTAGATTATAACCCCGAAATTTTTGCCGTTGTTTTCTGTAAAACCAAATTGGATACACAGGATGTTGCCGAGCATTTAATTAAAGATGGTTACAACGCCGATGCACTACACGGCGATTTATCGCAGCAACAACGCGATAAAGTAATGCAACGTTTCCGTGATCGTAATATGCAATTGCTAATTGCTACAGATGTTGCGGCACGTGGTATTGATGTGAGTGGTGTTACACACGTAATTAATTATTCTTTACCTGATGAAATTGAAAGTTATACCCACCGTAGCGGTCGTACTGGCCGTGCCGGTAAAACAGGTATTTCGATCTGTATCATCAATTCAAAAGAGACTGGTAAAATTCGCCAGATTGAAAGAATTATCGGTAAACAATTTACAAAAGCAGAATTACCTACAGGTTTTGACGTTTGCGAGAAACAATTGTTCGCTTTAGTTCATAAAGTTCACAATGTGGAAGTAAATACTGAGCAAATTGATCAATATATTCCTCGGATTATGGATGAATTTTCAGAATTAAGTAAAGAAGAAGTAATTAAACGTTTTGCATCCTTAGAATTCAACCGTTTCTTAGATTATTATTCAAATGCACCTGACTTAAATGCTAGTGTAGATGATCGTGGAGACAGGGGCGAAAGAGGTGAGCGTGGTGAACGAGGTGAACGAGGCGCAAGAAGTTTTAACAATAGCGATTACACCCGTTTGTTTATCAACGTAGGTTCTGTTGATGAGTTTACCAGAGGCGATTTATTAGGCTTTGTTTGTAATAATGGCAAAATTAGTGGTAAATCAGTCGGCAAAATTGATTTAAAAGGTGTTTATTCCTTTATTGAAGTAGAAAACGATACCGTTGATGCTCTATTCACCAACTTTAAAGATGTTAAATTTAACAATCGCGAAGTAAGAATCGAAAAAAGCGGTGATGCCCCTAGTGGAGAACGTAGAGGTGGTGATGGTGGTGGAGAACGCAAACGTAGCTTTGGCGGCGGCGGCGGTTTCGGCGGCGGAAGAAGTAGTGGTGGTGGAGAGCGAAGAAGCGGAAGCGGAAGCGGCAGACGTGAAGGCGGTAATTCAGGCGGCGGAAACGCTGGCGGAGGTTTTAGAGATTTCTCTGGCCGTAGCCGTGATGATAAAGGTGGAAACGCTGGTGGTGGCGGAAGACGTGAAGGTGGCGGCGGTGAAAGAAGACGCAGATCATAATAATATGTTAAAAAGCGCTCGACATGTCGAGCGCTTTTTACTTTATAATAATTTTATTGTTTGGTAGGTCTAATTCTAATCTGGCTTGCTTTTAAATAAACCTTTGCCCCTTTTGTATTGATGTAATACTTATTGTTTTTACCATCGATATATACATTGGAACCATCCGGTGCCATTTTACCTTTGTAAGTTTGGTCTACCACTTTAGCACCACCCTTTACAGTAACTTCTGCAGTTTTATTGCCAACACTCTTTGCACCTTTCTCAATTGCATTCCCTGTTTTCTGCACAGCCTTACCAACTTCTGTCTTTTTTTCTTGTGCAGCAACAGTAAAAGTTACTGAGGTAATCATGGCCATGGCAGCACAGCTCCTTAAATATTTTTTCATTTTCATAGAAATTAGGATTTGATAGATAACAATGTTGAAGAATAATTTGTTTTATAATTAATCTATTCCCAACAACCAATTGAGCTAATTCAACTTTTCAGTTAATAATCGCATCTCCATTTGTGGCGAATGATGTTCATATAAGATCCTATATACGGCATCACAAATCGGCATCGATACTTTATATTTTTGATTAATATGATGCATGCAATTTACGGCGTAATAGCCTTCCGCAACCATATTCATCTCTAATTGGGCCGATTTTACAGTGTAACCTTTCCCTATCATGTTACCAAAAGTACGGTTTCTGCTAAATTGAGAATAAGCAGTAACCAACAAATCGCCTAAATAGGCCGATTCTTTAATATCCCGATCAATCGGATGAACAACATCTACAAAATCCTTTATTTCACGTATGGCATTCGAAATTAGGACTGCCTGAAAATTGTCACCATAGCCCACACCATGGCAAATCCCACTGGCCACAGCATATATGTTCTTTAAAACCGCAGCATATTCAGTACCAAAAATATCGTCTGAAACATTAGTTTTAATATAGCGAGTAACTAATAATTTAGCAAAATCATTCGCTAGCTCTACATTTGTACTTGCAATGGTTAAATAGGAAAGTTTCTCTAAAGCAACCTCTTCGGCGTGACAGGGACCACTGATCACCAAAATATCCTTTAAAGGAACACTATATTTTTGATTTAAAAATTCCCCAATAATTAAATTTTCGTCTGGCACAATTCCCTTAATCGCCGAAACAATTTTTTTACCTTTTAAATCCGCTGCACTTACCCCTTTCAATGTTTCTTTTAAAAAAGCAGCTGGAACATTTAAAACAATATAATCGGCTTGATTGATGATGGCTACTATATCCGAAGAAATATTACTTTCGGGCAATTTAATTTCTACCGAGCTCAAATAATTGGGATTGTGTTTAAAGCTTTTAATGTGCGAGATCGCTTCTTCATTCCGCATCCACCAATAAATTTCCTTTACCGAAACATTATCAGACAGCATTTTAACAATTGCTGTTGCCCAACTCCCACCCCCTATTATCGCAACTTTAGCCACCATACTATTTCAAATTAAAATTATCAAAACGTGAAAAGGTTTAAGCTAATTGTATTGAACAATAAGCCTAAACCCTAACGTTTTCAAAAATACTTAAATATTATGATTTGATGCTACCTACTTTTTACCATCGGCACTAAACAGCTTATCTTTAGTGGTTTTTTCTACTTTCATTCCATCTTTTAATTTATTTTGGATGGCAGAATACGGCCCGCTAATCACTTCCTGACCTGATTTAATGCCCTTTTTAACAATAATAAACTGATCATCCTGAATACCTGTAGTTACTTCTACTTTTTTAACTGTAGATGCTTTGCTATCAAATAAATAAATGTATTGCTTAACTTTCTTATCGTTAAGTTTACTTTTTTGCTTGTCCATGTTCTGATCATTACCTGCATCTTTCTTCGCATCGGTAGACTTATTGGCTTCACCAGTAAATACCGATTGGATTGGAACAGCTAAGCCAGTCAACGCTTCACTTTCTATATCAACAGTAGCAGATAAACCTGGTTTAAACGGTGACGTCTTATTTTTGACCTCCATATCTGCAATTAAGCGAACTTTTACAGAAAAATTAGTTACTTGATCAACCGATGTAGTTGAAGAACCAACACTTGTAGACGAGCTTGCAATTTCGGTTACAATGCCTTTAAATTTCTTGTCAGCAAATGCATCCACTTCGATGGTAGCGCTATCACCAACATTAACACGGTTAATATCATTTTCATTAACTTCCACATTAACTTCCATGGTAGTTAAATTCGAAATACGCATAATTTCTGTACCTGCCATTTGTGAAGTACCCAAAATACGATCTCCCAACTCTATAGATAATTTCGACACTACACCATCAACTGGGGCGTAAATGGTTGTTCTTGCCAAGTTTGCGCCAGCTTCCTTCACATTGGCACCCGACTGTTCTAAACCAAATTTTGCACCTGTTACATTCGCTTTTGCGCTTTCTAAATTTGCTTTAGCTGTTAAATAAGCTGCTTTAGCAGCATCAAATTCAGATGCAGAAATTACTTTTTTATTAAATAAAGAAACATTTCTTTTGTAAGTTGCATCCGCATTTTCAAAATTTGCTTGTGTTTGTATCAATTGCTGTTGAGTAGAACTAACACTGGCCTTTTGAGAATTATAAGATGCTACTGCTCTTTCATAACCCGACTGTAAAATATCTGGTCTCACTTTACAAAGTAGCTGACCTTTTTTAACCACATCTCCCTCTTTAACTAAAAGTTCGGTAACCTCTCCAGAAACCTCAGAACTTAATTTCACTTCTGTTTCTGGCTGTATTTTGCCGCTTGCAGTTACGGTTTCAACTACTTTTTTCTCACCTGCCTTTTCAACAGTAACCTTTTCAGTTTTCTCACCGCCAATTAAACCGGCAAACTTTGCACCAACTAAAAGGACTAGTAACACGCCAAGGGCAATTAATATGTATTTAAGTTTCATTTGTTTGTTTGTTTTCTATTCTATTTTTTAAATTATACTATTGTACTATTTTTAGCGCTCAGCTACTGGCATCCAATCTTGACACCTAATACACGCTACTTGACACTAAAATGTAATCTGTTTCCCTAAGTAATAATCAATTACTTTAGCCCTAAATAATAAGTCGTATTTTGCCTGTATCACATCAATTTCTGCTTTATTCCTGTTAGTTTGAGCGGTGCTATAGTCTAACGAATTTACCAAACCTACCTTATAACGTTCTTCAATTACGTAATAGGCGTCTTTTTGTGCAAGAAATGCATTGGTAGTCGATTGATAACGTGCCTCTGCAGCTTTTAAATCGGCAACCGCTTGATAAATAATTTTACTTAAATTATTTTTAGCTAACTGCTCCTGGGTTTCTGTTTGAAGTAGATTAATTTTAGCACGAGTTACGGTAGATCTCGCTCGCAAACCATTAAAAATGGGGACCTGTAAATTAATACCAATACCTTTACCTAAGTTGTTTTTAAACTGCTCATTCAATGTCTGATTTGGTGCTAAAGAGTTGTAGCTATAAAAATAACTTGTTCCATAACTTCCGTTTAAAGATAATCTTGGATATAAACCTCCTATGGCTACATCAACACCAATTTTTGAGGCAGCTGTATTTAATGCTGCTAATTTAATATCTGGAAATGTAGTTAGCGCATCACGATAAATTTCCTCAGGATTAACCACACTAATAGTATTTGTAAAACTATTTACTATCGGCAATTGCACATCGTAAACTGTTGAAGATGGAACATCCATTAGTTGCGCTAAGGTTAAATAAGAAATAGATAAAGCATTCGCAGAATTGGTCACATTTAATTCGGCAGTAGCCGTTTGTGATTTGGCCTGAGATAAATCGGCCAGTGTTTTGTTGCCCTCGTCTAATAATTGCTGCTGTTGGTTTAACAATTGTTTTGCCACAGTTAATTGATCTTGTGCCGCTTTTAAGAAGTCCTTATTATACAAAATCTGTAAATACGAAGTAATAACCTGCAAAATCAGATCATTCTTTACTCGATCGGTATTCATTTTGCCAGCATCAAGTAAAATTTTGTTTTGTTTAATCTGATTAACCTTTGAAAAGCCATTAAATAAATCAACGCCAGAACTTAAACTTGTACTCAAATTATAACGTTGCGTGTTTTCAAATAAACCCGAAACACCTTGATTTCTACCCCAATTCATGTTTTGATTAACTCCTGAATTTAAAGATGGATACAATGCCAACTTAGATTGCTTTAAATTTTCATCTGATAAGCTTTCGCTTAACTGAGATTGTTTAACTTGAAGGTTATTCGTTAGTGTTTTATCAATGGCTTGTTGTATCGTAATCACTTCTTGTGCATAACTTAACGGGCTTAAACCAACCAAAAAAACGGTAGAAAAAATAAAAGTTAGCTTTAAAAAGCTCGAATTGGCAACTTGTTTCATAAAAATTTGTTTCGCAATAATAAATAAACAATTAATTGAGTTTTGTAAATTTCGTAGTACATGCATTAATTGTTTACTTTTGGGCATGTACCTTGTTAAATCTCCACTTTTACTAAAATGGTTTTATCCCTCCTTAATTTGGAATAAATCCTGCTCGGAAAAGATTGTCTATTTAACCTTTGACGATGGACCTATACCCAATGTTACAGACTTTGTTTTAAATACTTTAAAAACCTTTAAAATAAAGGCTACTTTTTTTTGCATTGGTGATAACATCATCAAACATCCCGAAATATTTGAACGCCTTAAAAATGAAGGGCATAGTATCGGAAACCACACATTTAATCACCTTAATGGATGGAAAACCGATAATGAAACCTACCTCCATAACGTCTTAAAATGCCAAGAAATCACACAAACCAATCTCTTTCGTCCACCATTTGGCAGGATTAAGAAAAGCCAGATTCGTAGTCTCCCACAACTCGACATCGTGATGTGGGACGTACTCAGTGGTGATTTTGACCCCTCTACTTCTCCTGAAAAATGCTATCATAATGTTATTAAAAACACTAAAAATGGCTCCATCATTGTTTTTCATGATAGTTTAAAAGCATTAGAAAGGATACAATACGCACTTCCCAAAACGATCAACCACCTCGTTACCGAGGGTTACCAATTTGGCAAACTTTAGCCAACCTAATGCCAATCGTTATTTTATAGCTCAAATTGCTAGCAATCATACTTTTAAGTAAAACCTTAAATCACGAACTGTTCACTATCGCACAAAACTGTTCATTATCGCACGATTTCGATAAGATTAGCATCAGCCTTGGCAAACGCTTTAACTTTGTGAGATACCAAGTTAATACCTAACCCAAGTATTACTTAAAGTTTATTCAAATGTTAAATAAATTTTATTCAAATATACTTGTCATAAGTCCGAACAAGATCCGAACAACAGCCAAATTTCTTTCAACATGTACGCTTGGCTCCTTTCATACTCCAAAACTTTCGACTTTCTACCTTCCGAACCCCTAGCCCTTAGAACCATTCCAAATAATATAATGAGATACAGATGATTGCGTTGCGCCTATTTTTTTTGTAAATTCGCTACTTAATAGACGATTAGATTAACTAATATAGATTATCAATGGCTTTTGACATAGAAATGATTAAAAAGGTATATGCCAATTTTAGTATCCGTGTAGATGCGGCGCGTAAAGTTGTAGGCAGACCTTTAACACTTTCAGAAAAAATATTATACACGCACCTTTGGGATGGGAATGCAAAAACTGCTTTTATTCGTGGAACAGATTATGTAGATTTTGCACCAGATAGAGTGGCCATGCAAGATGCAACCGCTCAGATGGCTTTATTGCAATTTATGCAAGCTGGTCGCCTGCAAGTTGCCGTACCCTCTACTGTTCATTGCGATCACTTAATCACTGCCAAATTTGGTGCTGAAATAGATTTACCACATGCCAATACGGAGAGTAAAGAGGTGTTCGACTTCCTGGCATCGGTTTCTAATAAATACGGAATAGGATTTTGGAAACCAGGCGCAGGTATTATCCACCAAGTGGTATTAGAAAATTATGCTTTTCCAGGTGGGATGATGATTGGTACAGATAGCCATACAGTAAATGCTGGTGGCTTAGGCATGGTAGCCATTGGCGTTGGCGGTGCTGACGCTTGTGATGTTATGGCTGGTTTACCATGGGAGTTAAAATTCCCTAAGTTAATTGGCGTAAAATTAACGGGAAAGCTAAATGGTTGGGCCTCTGCAAAAGATGTGATCTTAAAAGTTGCTGGTATTTTAACTGTAAAAGGTGGTACTGGTGCCATTGTTGAATATTTTGGCGATGGAGCCGAAAATCTAAGTTGTACCGGAAAAGGAACAATCTGTAATATGGGTGCCGAAATTGGTGCTACTACCTCTACTTTCGGATACGATAAAAGCATGGAGCGTTATTTACGCGCTACTAATCGTGCTGATGTTGCAGATGCAGCCAATGAAATTGCTGAGCACCTAACCGGCGACGCTGAAGTTTATGCAAATCCAGAACACTATTTTGATCAATTAATTGAGATTAATCTTGATGAATTGGAGCCTTATTTAAATGGCCCTTTTACACCAGATCTAGCTACGCCTATCTCTCAAATGAAAGCAGCTGCTGAAGCAAATGGCTGGCCGTTAAAGGTAGAATGGGGATTAATTGGTTCATGTACCAACTCGTCTTATGAAGATTTATCGCGTGCAGCATCCATTGCTAAACAAGCGATCGATAAAGGTTTAGGCATTAAATCAGAATTTGGGATTAATCCGGGCTCTGAGCAAGTACGTTATACCGCAAATCGTGATGGTTTATTGGGTACTTTCGAAGATTTGAATGCAACAATTTTCACTAACGCTTGCGGGCCGTGCATTGGGATGTGGGATCGTACAGGTGCTGAAAAAGCAGAGAAAAACACAATCGTTCATTCGTTTAACAGAAATTTTGCTAAACGTGCTGATGGTAATCCAAATACTTTTGCTTTTGTAACCTCTCCAGAAATTGTTGCAGCCATTGCAATTGCCGGAAATCTTGGCTTTAACCCATTAACAGATACCTTAACCAACGACAAAGGTGAACAAGTTAAATTAGATCCACCCGTTGGAGACGAATTGCCAATTAACGGCTTTGCTGTTGAAGATGCTGGCTTTGAAGCACCTGCCAAAGATGGTTCTGGGGTTGAAGTGTTAGTTTCTACCACTTCACATCGTTTACAATTGCTAGATCCATTTAAGGCATGGGAAGGTACCGACTTAAAGGGCTTAAAATTATTAATCAAAGCGAAAGGGAAATGTACAACCGATCATATTTCGATGGCGGGTCCTTGGTTAAAATTCCGCGGTCATCTCGATAACATCTCAAACAACATGTTAATTGGTGCAGTTAACTATTTTAACGATAAAACAGACGATGTTAAAAATGCTTTAACTGGCGAATATGGTCCAGTACCTGCTACGCAACGTGATTACAAAGCCGAAGGTTTAGGTTCTGTTGTAGTGGGTGATGAAAACTATGGAGAAGGCTCTTCTCGTGAGCATGCCGCTATGGAGCCCCGTCACTTAGGTGTACGTGCAGTATTGGTTAAATCTTTTGCCAGGATCCACGAAACCAACCTTAAAAAACAAGGCATGTTAGGCTTAACTTTTGTTGATAAAGACGATTATAATAAAATTTTAGAAGATGACACCATTGACATTCTTGGTTTAACTGCATTTACGCCAAATGTTCCTTTAGAAATAGTTTTGCACCATGCTGATGGCAGTGAGCAAAGCATAGTAGTAAATCATAGCTACAATGCACAACAAATTGAATGGTTTAAAGCTGGTGGCGCATTAAATATCATTAGAAGAGAAGCTGCGCTAAAGGCGGCTGGCCTTTAATAAGATAAAGAAACAAATTTTAAAGAACAGGAAATAAAAAACAAAGATTAAAGATAAGGAGCAGTGATTAATTTTTCATTGCTCCTTATTTATTATAAATCGTTTTCCTCAGCCAATAATTGCCGTATCGCAGCTACTTCATTTTCGAAAACATGTAACTGTACCCCACTAATAGATATATCAAATACAGGATATATTACAGCCGTGTTTTCTCCAGTTAAAAAACAGTCAAAACCTGCATCTTTTAATCTTGCCATTACGATATTGGCCTCAACTGGGTCTTGAAAAGTTGTGTAAACTACTATTTTATCTTCCATGCTGTAAAGTTAGTAAACTAACTTTGGTTTGCCACTAACACAGTCAATACTTTTAGGTGGATTCATAAACATACAATCAGACACAACATTCCATTTCACATTAAATGCCTTTTGCTTTTGATTATATAAGGTTACTTTTTTTAAGAATAAAGCCTCATCAATTTTGGTAGCGTAAGCTACATAACCAGTTGGACCGCCACAAGCTTTTTCACCAATGGGTGTAAACTTCCAACCTGCATTATTCTCGCAATTAACCTGTTCAGATAATTTATCAATTTCACTTCTTAAACTAGCTATTTCTAGTACGTCATCTTCTTTAGAATTATAAAGATTCTTCTCTTCGCATCCAGTGAAGCTGAAAATGAATAGTGAAAATAAAATAGATTTAAATAAATACTGTCTCATAAAGCATGTTTATAATAAAACGAAACAAAATTTAAAAACGTGAAATTTAAATATACTTAGAAATAGTATTATCTGTTCAAAAACGCTTGCCACCAATATCCCGATTTTTTGACGGTGCGTTGTTGTGTTTTAAAATCTGTATATACCAGTCCAAACCGGGCTCCATAACCTTCTGCCCACTCAAAATTATCCATCAAGGTCCAAGCCATATAGCCTGTAATATTAGTACTTTCATTTTTAGCCTTTAATAGTGCTGCTAAATACAATTCGAAATAGGCAATTCGTTCATCATCATCAATTTTTCCATTGATCAAATGATCAGGAAACGCAGCACCATTTTCTGTAATCATTATATTTTTTATGTTCGGATAGGCCGCAAACTGTTTGATAATATTATAAAAGCTATCTGCGTTAATTTCCCATCCCATTGCGGTATAGGGCTTTTTTCTGCTTTTTGCCTTCACTTCCCATGCCTGAATCACAGGAACAAATGCATTAAATTTAACAACTATGGGGAAATAATTTTGCAAACCAATAAAGTCGAAATCAAAACTCATTCGTTCTTTATGGCGCCAGGTAGAGTGACTAATGTTAAATTTTTCTAATACCTCCCACTCTGCATCTGGAAAACCCATCCCTAGGGTAGGTTCAACAAATAATCTATTAATTAAACAATCTATCCGCTTGGCGGCTAATGCATCTGCTTGATTTCCCGTATAGGGAATAATTTCTGAACAAGAAAAAGTTGTTCCAATGTTTGCGTTGGCTATCTCTGATCTTAAAATCCTACCTCCATCTGCTTGTGCAATTGCCGTATGTTGTACCGCTGCAAAAAAATTTTGCAGGCCTGTTTCTCCTGGCGCATGGATGCCTAGCATATAACCCAATGAAGTAAATCCAAAAGGCTCATTAATGACAATCCAATTCTTCGCCTTATCACCATAACTTTTTGCACAAAGCAATACAAACTCGTTAAAATGCGCATTGATACTAAATGATGTCCAGCCTCCATTTTTTGAGAGTGCTTCGGGTAAATCCCAATGGTATAAAGTAATGTATGGCATAAGCCCTAAAGCAAGACATTCATCTATAAGTTGGTGATAAAAAAATATTCCTTCTTGGTTAACTGTTCCCGTACCGTTGGGTAAAATACGTGACCATGAGATCGAAAAACGAAAAATTTTAAACCCTAAAATTTTTACTAAGGCTAGATCGGACTTATATTGATGATAAAAATCGCAGGCAGGCTCGGGATGATGTCCATTTTTAATTTTGCCAGTACGTTTAGCAAAAGTATCCCATATCGACACTCCCTTCCCATAGGTATTCGCTGCACCTTCTATTTGAGCGGCTGCTGTAGCAATTCCCCATAAAAAATCATTCCCGAAATCGGTAGCTTTAATCATTAAACTTTCAAATTACTAAAATGAACAAGAGATATAAACTTAAGGTTAAGTTTTAATTATTTAACGATAAGCCTATTTCCTTTAATAAAATGGCCGCATTAAAAATAGTACATGGTCCTTCCTTTAACTTGTAGTCGAAATCCATTTCGCCACCGTTAATTTGGATATCGAAATGAAAATTACGAACCGTGTGCTCATAAATTTCTTTCAATTCAGATAGCTGAAGATCATGTGTTGCAAACAAGGCCGGTGTACCCAAATTAATTAGTCGCTCGATAAACACTTTAGACCCCATAAATTTATCCTTACTATTCGTTCCCCTCAACATTTCATCAATTAAAACAAAAGAATTTTTATGCAAAACAACATTAGTTAAAATCATTTTTAATCTATTTAACTCGGCCTTAAAGGTAGACGTACTCTCATTTAACGAATCTTTTATCCGCATATAGGTAAGTAGCCTAAAAATAGAGAGGTGCATTTTATCCGCACAAACTGGCGCACCCAAGTAAGCCAATACCATATTAATACCAACCGTACGCAGGAAAGTACTTTTCCCTGCCATATTAGAGCCCGTAATAATATCAACCTTTGGCTGAGGGGATAAATCGAAATCATTATCTACTCTTTTCGTTGCTGGGATAAGTGGATGCCCCATGGTACACGCTGAGAAGAAAAATTGATCTTCAATTATGGGAAATATCCAATTTGGATGATTATAACTTAAGGTTGCAACGGAAATTAACTCTTCAAAGTGACCAATCCGATCCAATCCATTTTCAACCTTATGGGCTGCATTTTGATGCCATTGATCGATTTTAACACAGCAACGTAAATCCCATAGAAAAAAAAAGTTAAGAAAGGCACCGAGTAAAATATTTAACCTAGCATCAAAAGCTTGAATAATTTTAGCTAATTTTTTAATCTCTAAACTTACTTTATCGCTCGATTCGAATAGATCTTGAATGTAACTACTTTGCCATTCTCTGTTTTCAGTCCACGCAATTGCTTTGCTATAATCATTCAATAACAAAGCACCTCCTCCAAAGCCATAATATAACTTATTCACCCATTTCGTATAATAGAAGGTAATAGCCGCGTGAATTAGCATCAACATAGAAAACCCACTCCACAATTTACCACCAATTACAATAGCCGTTAGCAACAGTATAAGAGTTAAAAAAGGGACTATTTTAACGTAAATTCTCAAAAATCGTTGTTGGGTAAATTTTAATTGATTAGCCAGTTGTTCTTTAAGCTTATACTTAAGCTCCTCTATCTTGCTTACGTCGTGTCCCTTTAAATTTGCTCTAAAATGAAAGGTACTATCAATTTTCAATACCACTTCTTGAACCGCAACCTGCCTAGTTAAAATGATAACTTTATCACTTTCTTTGGTAAGATGATTCGATAATTTTTCAGTTCCCTTGTTTGTGATACAACGGTTAACCATTGCAAATAATGATGATTTTCCAAAAATATCTAAATCGGATAAGTAAGGGTGATCATCATTCTCAAAAGCACCACCATGATCATAACCATTTTCACCTCCTGTAATTAAGTTCACCTCATTTTGATAAATCCACAGCAAGTTCTTTAAATATATTTCGTGTTTACTTAAGGCACCCTGCTTTTTAACCACAACAATAAAAATGATGACTGGCCCCATCAAGCTCAATCCACTAATAAGCGTATTTAAATCGTCATTAGCACTTACAAACCATACAAATAATGCGATATCAGCAATTAATAACATTACCCTAATCACCGAAAATCGGTCAATCTTCGTCTTAATGGTTGCTATTTTAATCTTGATTTCCGCTATTAAAAATTCGTAATTTGCTTGTATTTCTTGCTGCGTTTTAAACATTATATTTGACCTTATTAAGTGGCAAAGATAAGAATGCTTAAGCAAGATTAAAATGAAGATTACATTAATCGCCATTGGCAAAACCGAAGACAAATATTTAATTGAGGGGATTGAAAAATACCTTAGTCGATTAAAGCACTATATAAATTTTAATTTGTTGATTATTCCTGATGTTAAAAACACAAAAAATTTAAGCGAAGCTCAACAGAAAAGTAAAGAAGCAGAAGTTATACAGAAACAAATTGGCCCAGGTGATGTTATCGTATTAATGGATGAAAAAGGGGGAAAATATAGCTCACTTTCTTTTGCGAATTATTTAAATAAGCAAATGATCGGCAGCGTGCAGCATTTGGTTTTTATTATTGGTGGCCCTTATGGTTTTGATGAAACTATTTACAAACGAGCAAATTTAATGATGTCCTTATCAGATATGACATTTTCACATCAAATGGTGAGATTATTCTTTGTTGAGCAGTTGTACAGGGCGTTTACCATTTTAAAAAACGAACCCTATCATCATGCATAATTATGGAATTACACAATTTAAACATCATTAATAAAAGGAGGAACAATGATACCCAGTGATTATAAAAGAAAATATAAATTTAGAACAGATACGTCTAAAGAGAAAAAATACATGAACATAGCGATTATCGTTACGTTGATTGTATTAATGGTATTATGGTACTTTATTAATTAGACCATGATCCATGGACCATGGTCAGTAAATTAAACCCCTTTCTTGCTCGTCATGCTTGCTTTTTTAGCAGGCGCTGATGATTTTGCAATGGGTGCCTTCGAATTATTAGGTTTAGCTTTTAAAGTCGTTTTTGGTTTTAAATCAACCTTATCATCACCAACACTTCCTGCAGCATCTTCTTCTATGCTTGGTGCCGTTTCTGTAAATAATGGCAAGTCTTTTAATAAGGTATACCAACCTACTATTTTCTTCATGTCTGAAGTATATACCTTTACTTTATCGTAACCAGGTGCTACTTCATCGAAAAATGTTTTCAAAGCATTTCCATCTGTTTTGGCGTCTGGAACATTTTTATGACCTGCAATTTTACTTAGCACATCGATTAGCTTTATTTCTGTTTCTTCACCATAAATGGTAATATCTTCCAATGAAGCCAATTTAGTTGTTGAAACATTAGCCACAATTTTTAATTTTTGTGCATCTAAACTCTCCAAAACATAACCTGCCTTATTCTGACCGATAAGTTTAAATAACCCTGGTCTACCAGATACAGCTACAATTCCTCTTAAATTCATATCTATATAATACTATTTAGTCTTCTATAACTTCAATTGATAAAATTTTATCTCCCTGCTTAATTTCATCCACCAAATCAACATTCTCAATAACCTTGCCAAAGCAAGTATGATTGCGATCTAAATGGGCGGTATTTTCTCTACTATGGCAAATGAAAAATTGAGAACCACCTGTATTCCTACCTGCATGAGCCATGGATAACACACCACGATCGTGATACTGGTTATCTCCATCTATTTCACAGTCTATTTTGTATCCCGGACCCCCAGTGCCAGGCATGCCTGATGCGCCATCTTTAGAATTCGGGCATCCACCTTGTACCATAAAATTTGGAATTACACGATGAAAGCCAATGCCATCATAAAAGCCTTCCAAAGCTAGTTTCTTAAAATTGGCAACGGCTTTTGGAGCATCATTTTCATAAAACTCAACCGTCATATTGCCTTTCTCGGTTTTAATTATTGCTTTACCCATAGTTTATTTTCATTAAAATATAATTCTTTTCAATTGTAATGAAGCTATCATGAGTTTTGAGCACCGCGTTTTTTGTGAGTGTAAACCCATGATGGTTTGTGAGCGGCAAATCTAGTAAATAGAAACACTATTCAGGTATAAATAATGTGAAGAAATTTAAATCTATATCAAAAAGTGTATTTTAACGTTTTAAGAGCAGTTTAATTTTAATATGGCTTACAAAAAAATTACATTAGCTTAGGATTTAACATTATGAATTTTAAACAATTAAACTTTTTACTCGTATTTACGCTGTTATCTTTCTTCGCAAAGGCATCTTCCATTCTAATTTATATGGATGAAGGCCAGAAAAATCACCTAAAAGCTTATGGAATTGCCTATTGGAGTATTAAACAAAAAGCCGATGTAGACTGGCTTTTAAATTATCGTGGAGGCAGTTTTTTGATAAAATATGTTAAAATTGTTGAAGATGAATGCAAAATACGTGGGGTTTCATATGAAATTATTGCCGATGGGAAAACAAATGCTATACTAAATGAAATTAGCAATCCTGATGTAAATATGGAAATGGTGAAGCTAGAAAAGGAACCAAAAATCGCCGTTTATTCGCCGAAAAGTAAGCTACCTTGGGACGATGCAGTAACTTTGGTACTTTCCTATGCCGAAATACCTTACGATATTATTTACGACGATGAAATTTTAAAAGACAAGTTATCGTCTTACGATTGGTTGCATTTGCATCACGAAGATTTTACAGGGCAATATGGCCGTTTTTGGTCTGCATTTAGAAACGCTACCTGGTATCAAGATGATGTAAAATATCAGGAATTAGCCGCCAAAAGAAATGGTTTTAAAAAGGTTTCGGAAATGAAATTAGCTGTGGCCAAACACATCAAAGAATTTTGCGCTGGTGGCGGATTTTTATTTGCCATGTGCTCTGGAACCGACAGTTTTGACATTGCATTAGCAGCAGAGGGTGTAGATATTGTTGAAAATATGTTTGATGGTGATGGAACGGATCAAAATGCCCAAAGCAAGTTAGACTATAGCAAGAGTGTAGCTTTTAAAGACTTTAAACTTGAAATGAATCCCGAAAAATATGAATTTTCGGATATTGATGCCACGCAGATCCGCAGTTTCAATGAGTCTAACGATTTTTTTACACTATTTGATTTTTCTGCAAAGTGGGATTTGGTTCCTACCATGCTTACGCAAAATCACGAGAAGGTAATTAAAGGATTTATGGGTCAAACCACTGCATTTAGAAAAGAATTAATTAAGCCTAGCATTACGGTTTTAGGTGAAAATAAAGGCGGTTCAGAAGTGCGATTTTTACATGGTGAAATTGGAAAAGGACAATTTACTTTCTATAGTGGTCACGACCCCGAAGATTATCAGCATCAGGTTAGCGATCCACCAACTGATTTAAGTTTACATCCGAACTCTCCAGGGTATCGATTAATTTTAAATAATATTCTCTTTCCAGCAGCGAAGAAAAAACCACAGAAAACTTAGCACTTTCAACTCACTAATCGTAGAAATTCCAAATTACCCCAAATTTCAATAACTTATCTTGCATCGGGTAATCGTTAACGGTATAAAAACCTTTAGAAAATAAATTTTGGTTAATATAATCGTATTTCAAAAACAAATTAGCTCGACGTAAACTTGCCTTTACCCAAACGTCAACAATAGGTTTTGATCCAAATACGATAGGGTCGCCATTGTAAAACTGACTGGCTGCAGGAGAATAAGACAGTGCAGAATAGATAGTATTATACCGTACATCGAAACCAATTTGTGTTTTCAACACTTTAAAAAAAGTTTGATCTTTATATAAGCTATTAAAAGTGTAAACCTCAGGGGTTCTTAATAAGCCTTGGCTATCTGTTTTTTGATAAACCACATGACCATCGAGGTGAAAGCTTCTAAATACAAATCGTTTGCCAACACTTATTTTCAACAGGTTAATGTCTGAGCTTTCTTGTATCGGAATAATACTTTTATCAGCGATACCCTTCCCAAAGTATAAATAATTACTTACCAAGTAATAAGCTGCCGTGGCATCTAATTTTAAGGCCTCATTTATGTAACTGAAAGATAGATTTGCTATTTTTGTACGATCCAAATTATTCCGTTCGTTCCATTGATAATGATTTCCTTTGTATTCATTAAAAACTTCTTCTGGTGATTTATTTTGAAGATAGGCGCCCATCACAATCCTACCCGCTTTTTTACCAAAGAGCAAATTACTTCTTGCTTCATACATAAAATCGCCAATATTTCTACCCTGAAAAATCTGCTGCACATTCAAATCAAGATCTACACGATTACTAAAACGATAACTTAAAACACCCAATAAGGTAAGGTTTTGAAAGGTAGCGAACTCGTCGAAGAAATTTATTTTATCTCTTTTTACGCCAAACTGTCCATAATTATAAAAATCATGACGAATTCCTGCGTCAATTTTCAACTCATTCTTGATGACTGAACTTCCCTTTGCCCGTAAAAAAAAACTATAAATAAATTCGTTCTGAATGTGCTTCACACTTGTCGAGTCGTTGGTAAAAGCAGGGTCATATAGCGTGTTCAAGGGTAACACTCTTATTTCGTCTGTTTCTGTTTCATCTTTTTTAAACGAATAAGAGCTATTGTCGTAAATGAAGTTATGAGAAATTTTATTTGTGGGTAATATATTCTGCGTATTATTCTTCCCAGTACTGTCTATTCTACCCACAAAATAGGTCTGCCTTATTGAAACTGAATTCTTTTTCCAAAACTGTTTAGCAGTATATAAACGAACAGACTCTGCTTTCTTATTAACCAGTTGATCGCCACCAGGTAAAAATATTTTTCCATTAACAATCGAACCGTTTTCTTGAGCCTTTAAAGTATTAAAAACGCCGTCTACCCATAAATTATATCTATTATTTGGCGATTCGTACCAACTAAAAACCGCAGCATTTAAATGATCGCCACGTTGGTGGGTATAGGCTCCATTTGCGCCTATACGATTATAATTAGCTCCAAAATTCCAATTTTTCTTAATATTTTGGGTGTGAATAAGCTTTAACATTTGCTCCTTCTCCCCCCCATTAACGTAATATAAACTGGTAAATGGGCTTCGAGCCTTATAAAATTTAATATCTTCATGATTCAGCACATAATAATCAAGCGAATGAAAAGCCGCATCAAATCCTATAGTTTTACGTGGATTAAACAAGAGTGATGTTGCTGCCAAACCTAAATTACCTGTGCCAACTGTTGGATTTTTAGGCTGAAACAAAGGGCTAAAATTTTGGAATCCAACAAGACTAGTGTCGATTGGAATGGTCTGGATACTATCTTTAGTTAGTTTTAAAGTGGTATAACGTATATATTTAGAACTAAAAATAACAGAATCCTTCTCTCCATCTACAATTTTCCGCAAAGAATCTTGTTCTTTTTTATTTGCGTTAATGGTAGTTTTTAAATCTTGTGAAAAAACATTAGAAAAACAAAAAAACAGACCAAAAGAGATAAGTAATACTTTTATTTTCCACATTATAAAGAGGAGATTAATTGGCTTAAAATGGTTGTCATTTTGGGCTCCGCCTTTGCTGCGGTTTCTAATATTTCTTCTAAGCTAAACGGTAACAATATTTCGGGGAAGCCTTCATCGGTTAAAACTGAAATCGCAAAAACGGGCAATCCCATGTGATTGGCAACAATAACCTCAGGTACAGTGCTCATTCCTACAGCATCTCCACCAATAATTCGCAAGTATTTATACTCTGCTTTGGTTTCCAAATTTGGCCCTGTTACAGCAACATATACGCCTTTATGACAAGTTATATCTTCCTTTTTAGCTATTTTTAATCCACTAGCAATTAATTTTCGATTATAGGGCTCGCTCATATCAGGGAAACGTGGTCCTAAATCAGAATCGTTAATTCCGCGAAGTGGACTTTCGGTTTGTAAATTTATATGATCGTCAATAATCATCAAGTCGCCCTTCTTAAAATCAGAATTTAAAGATCCGGCCGCATTAGAAACAAATAGATGTTTAATCCCTAAAGATTTTAATACGCGAATAGGAAATGTAATTTGTTGCATTGAATAGCCCTCATAGTAATGAAGTCTCCCTTGCATAGCCACTACTTTTTTTCCTTCCAATTCTCCAAAAATCAGTTTTCCAGAATGAAATTCTAAAGTTGAAATTGGAAAATTTGGAATACTAGAATACATAATGCTATGCTTAACATTGATATCTTTAACCAAACCTCCTAGTCCGGTGCCCAATACAATCCCAACTTCTGGCTCGAAATCGCCTATTTTACGTTTTAAGTATTCAATTGATTCTTTCAGTGCTTGCAACATAGTTTAATATATTTTTATCAAAGGTAAATTTATCTTTAACTGCCAGTTCAATTTCGATTGGCAAATAGAATATTGGCAAATTTAAGAGTAAATCTTTAAAATTACCACCTAATAAACGTTTACTATCCTTTTCTGTTGTGATGATGATTTTTTCTTGGCCATTAAGTTCGTTAAATGCTTTTACCAAACCATTCATATCATCATTCGTAAAATGATGATGATCGGGGTATTCAAATGGAATAATTGTGGTCGAAAGCGCCTGCAAATAATTTACCAATGGCTTCGGATTCGCAATTCCAGTAAGCAAAAATATAACTTGACCGTTTATTTCGGGCCCAACTTGCCCATCTTTCAAACCAATGAGTTGTCCATATTTTATTGACGAAAACGATATTCTTTGTTCTGCAGTTAAATTTATTTTCTTATGAATGTTAATTTGATCCACCATGCTTACAGCAACTGGGCTTTTAGTAATCAGCACCGCATTTGCACGATCGTAACCACAAAAAGGTTCGCGTAAATTGCCACTTGGCAATAAAAATTGCCACTTTAATAATTTATCAAACTCAAACAACAATAAATTAAATCCTGCCTTTACGGCTCGGTGCTGATAGGCATCATCTAATAAGATCACATCATGTGTATTTTTTAATTGATTGATGCCAAATACCCTATTCTCACAAACCGCTACGGTAACTTCTTTAAACTTCTGGTAATATTGCATGGGTTCATCTCCTATACTTTGTACGGTAGCGTGCTCATCGGCCACTATAAATCCTTTCGTTTTACGTCCATAACCACGACTTAAAATGGCAATTTTATACTTCGATAAAAGTTTTACCAAATATTCTGTAGTAGGTGTTTTACCAGCGCCTCCAACTACTAAATTGCCAATACAGATAATCGGCATATCGAATTTTGTAGATTTAAAAATATTCCAATCGTACAGCTTATTCCTAAATAGGGTAACAAAGCCATAAAAAATGGAAATGGGAAATAGGAAATAGCGGATAATTGTAAGCATACTAAGGGCCAAAAATAAGTATAAAACCACTAGAATTAATGAAGATTATCGGATTAATCCTATAATCCTATAATCCTAGTCCTTATCTTTACACAAATTAAAATTTTTATGCTTAAAGGATTTTTCAACGTACCAACCCCTATAAATGAGCCTATTTTAGGTTATGCACCTGGAAGTAAGGAGCGAGAATTGTTAAAAGCGGCATTGGCTGATGCGCGTGCTAACGTAATTGATATCCCAATGTATATTGGAGCTGATGAAGTTTATACAGATCAGAAAGGCAAAGTTACTCCTCCACACGATCATCAACATCTGTTGGCCAACTTTAGCAAAGGAAATAAAAGCCATGTAACGCAAGCGATCAATGCTGCTCTAGCTGCCAAGGCGGATTGGGAAAATTTAGCTTGGGAACATCGTGCTGCAATATTTTTAAAAGCTGCTGATTTAATTGCTGGCCCATACCGCTATAAATTAAATGCGGCCACCATGCTCGGACAAAGTAAAAATGCATATCAGGCTGAAATTGACGCAGCCTGTGAGTTAATAGATTTCTTACGTTTTAACGTAAGTTATATGTCCGAAATTTATAAGCAACAACCTCCGGTTTCACCTAAAGGGAGCTGGAATAGAGTTGAACAACGGCCTTTAGAGGGCTTCATATTTGCGCTAACTCCATTTAATTTCACAGCAATTGCTGGAAACTTGCCTACTTCTGTAGCCATGATGGGTAATGTGGTAGTTTGGAAACCTGCAAATACTCAAATCTATGCTGCAAATGTATTGATGCAGATTTTTAGGGAAGCTGGTTTACCCGATGGCGTCATTAATTTAGTGTATGTATCGGGTCCAGATGCAGGTGATGTGATTTTCTCTCATCCAGATTTTGCAGGCATTCACTTTACGGGTTCAACAGGCGTTTTTCAGGATATTTGGAAAACCATTGGCAATAACATTCATAAATTTAAAACCTACCCTCGCATTGTTGGAGAAACAGGTGGAAAAGATTTTATTTTAATCCACGGTTCTGCCGATCCAGAAACTTCGAGCACAGCAATTATTCGTGGAGCTTTTGAGTATCAAGGCCAAAAATGTTCGGCGGCATCGAGAACCTATATTGCCAAAAGCGTATGGCCAAAAATCAAGGAATATATGCTTCGCGATTTAGCCACCTTTAAAATGGGTGGTACTGAAGATTTTGGAAACTTTATTAATGCTGTTATTGATGAAAAATCTTTCAATAGTTTAACAAAATATATCGAAACTGCTAAAAAAGACAAAGGTGTAGAAATTATAGCTGGTGGAAATTATGATAATAGTAAAGGTTATTTTATTGAACCGACTGTGTTGGTTGTAGACGACCCTAAATATACCACCATGTGCGAAGAACTTTTTGGCCCCGTATTAACCGTCTTTGTATATGATGATAAAGACTTTGACAAAACGTTAGATATTATTGATACTACCTCAATATATGCTTTAACTGGAGCTGTAATTAGCCAAAACCGTTATGCAATTGAAAAAGCGACCCAACGTTTAAGAAATGCTGCCGGCAATTTTTATATTAACGACAAGTGTACTGGAGCTGTTGTTGGTCAACAACCCTTTGGAGGTGCCAGAGGCAGCGGCACAAACGATAAAGCAGGTTCGATGATTAATTTATTACGATGGGTTTCTCCACGTACCATTAAAGAAACATTTGACCCACCAAAAGATTATCGTTATCCGTTTTTAGGGGACGATTAAAAACAAAAATGGAGTATTTTGACAATTTTTTAAAAGATTGTCAAAATACTCCATTTTGTCAACTCACTTTAAATGCAGGAGCAACATCGTCTAAACTAGTACTTGTTACTTTTAGATCCTTAATTATTCCAGTTTTTAAACTATAAACCCAAGCATGCACGGCTAATTCTTGCCCATTTGCCCAAGCATTTTGAACAATAGAGGTATTCATCACATTCGCAGCTCCCTCAATCGCATTTAATTCTACCAAACGATTAAACCTTTGCTCTGTGTCTTTTATCATTTGCATTTCTCTTTCGTGCATTCGATAAACGTCTCTAATATTTCTTAGCCAGTTGTCTATAATACCTACTTGTTTATTGCCTAATGCAGCATTTACACCTCCGCAACCATAATGACCACATACAATAACGTGTTTTACTTTTAATACGTTTACTGAATAATCTAAAACACTTAGCATATTCATATCCGTATGAACAACTACATTGGCAATATTTCTGTGTACAAATATATCGCCAGGCATTGTGTTTGTGATTTGATTTGCTGGCACTCTACTATCTGAACATCCAATCCACAATACTGGAGGATTTTGCCCTGCAGACAGTTTATCAAAATAGCCTGGGTCTGCATTCTTCATGTCTTCAACCCAATCTAAATTACCTTTTAAAAGGCTATCGTATGTTATATCTTTCGTTTCTATTGTTTTTGCGCACATAAAATTTTATTGATTAATTTCCTCTACAATCTTATTATTTAATTTAGGCACAGTGTACTTACTTTTCACATGCTCTAAAGTTACAATAATGCCTTTGGTATAGGCATTATGTTTATAATTAAAAATAGTCTCTAAAACATCGGGATCAATATATCTCGAGTTAGAGCCATCAATAATTACATTGGTTTCTCTTGGTATTCCGGTTAATAGTACCTGTATTGCTGCCTTATTTAAGAAGGAAACTTCTTCTGCAAGTTTAATTCTGATGTTCTTTTTATTTTCTTCCTCCTGTATTCTATAAAAAAATGGATTACGCATATTTGTACGTAATAAATAGAATATAGAAACTGCCATACCAATACCTACACCTTTTAGCAGATCTGTTAAAAGAACGGCCACTATGGTTACCACAAACGGAACAAACTGATCCCACCCTTTTTGGTACATGTGTTTAAACAAAGCTATACGTGTTAACTTATATCCAGTAACCAATAAAATTGCTGCTAAACATGCATATGGAATAAGATTAATTATTTTAGGAATAAATAAAACAGAAAGTAAAAGTAATATACCATGAAAAATAGCAGACATTTTTGTTCGTCCACCTGAATTCACATTAGCAGAACTCCGCACAATAACTGAAGTCATGGGCAATCCTCCTAGCATCCCACTTATAATATTACCTGTTCCTTGAGCCACTAGTTCGCGGTTAGTTGGCGATACTCTTTTGATGGGATCAATTTTATCAACTGCTTCAATACTTAATAGCGTTTCCAGACTGGCAACTACAGCAATGGTAATCGCTACCATATAAACCTTAGGATTAGTGAGTGAAGAAAAATCTGGCAGTGAAAATAAACCAAAAAAATCAGACACATTCGTTACAACAGGAATCGAAACCAGTTGATTGGAACGCAATGCGTCAGCACCGCCGTTAAATAAAAGTGCGCCTATAACTCCTATTACAACAACAATTAATGGCGCTGGCACTATGTTTATCTTTTTCAGCTTAGGCCAAAAAACTAGCACCATAATAGATAGCACACTAATCGCCAATGCGGCAATGCTCATGTGATTTATTGCAGTAGATATCGCACTAAATGTATTTTCATGATCTTGCTGAAAGAAGCCTTCATCTCCAAAAAAATCGGTATCTACACCCAGAGCGTGCGGCAATTGTTTAAGGATTAAGGTAAGTCCGATGGCAGCAAGCATGCCCTCAATCACACTTGAAGGAAAATAATTACCAATCGTTCCTGCTTTAATTAAGCCCAATATAATTTGTATTACCCCTGCGAGTACAACGGCAACTAAAAAAATTTGATAGGAACCTAAATCTGTAATTGAATTAAGTACAATTACGGTTAAGCCTGCTGCCGGACCGCTTACACTCAATTGTGATCCACTGATCGATGCAACTACAATTCCGCCAACAACACCTGCAATTAAACCGGCAAATAAAGGTGCTCCTGAAGCCAACGCAATCCCTAAACACAGCGGCAATGCAACTAAAAATACGACTATACTAGCTGGTAGATCGCGTTTTAAATTCTTTTTTAATAAATATTTCTTCACTTCGAAGCTTGGAGCATTCGAGTTTTCACTTTTCATAAACATGTTTTAAATTTTGATAATTCTTTAAAATAGGGTAGCATTCACAAAAAACTTTTTTTTGCGAAAAACCGAATGAAATAAAAAACTAGGAAAAGTTGGGCGGTGGGGTAGGAACTGAAGGATGATAAGGATCTACATACCTCCGTGAGTGATCAATAAAACTATTTTTAATGCCCTGAACAATCAATAAGGGTAAATAGTTTAGATCATACCGTTGAAACATCAATTTTTGATCACCAAACTTAACGCTTTTTTTACCAGTATCGTCGCTACTATTTTCAGACTCGAGCTGCATAATTACAGCATTCATTAAATTTTTATCTAGGTGAGCAAAAAATACAGGTGCACCAGAAATTACCATCTTTGCAGTAAAGATACCCATAAAGGTAAATACAATAAGTATAAGGTATTTTCTTAGGAACATAGTTTCACAAACCTTATCAAAAATAAGTCCAAAGACTTTAAAACAGCAAACATTTAAGTAAAAAAATGTAATTTAAAACTAAAATTTTACAAAGAGGGATTTTTAACGCTTCTCTATAAAATTTAAATCAGTCTAGAAAAATGGTGGATTAACTGTAATTTTGCAAATATGTTGAAACACTATTTATTAATTTCATTTGTATTTTTCTCATTTTTTGCTTTCGCACAAAATAATAATGCACCATCATCTTATGAGGTACACGACATAAAAATAACCGGTTATTTACAGACACAGTTTCAAAAAGCGGAATCTCCAGGTATTTCTTCTTGGTCTGGAGGCGATTTCGATAAAAATGCTGACAATCGGTTTATGATTAGACGGGGTCGATTAAAAATAGATAGGGTTGATAAATTTTCGAGTATTGTTTTTCAATTAGATGGCACGCAAGACGGTATACGATTAATGGACGCCTTTATTCAATTTCATGCCCCTAACTATCCTTCTTTTCTATTTACTGCTGGATTATTTAATCGACCATTTGGTTACTCTATTGTTTATTCATCTGGTTTTAGAGATTTTCCTGAAAGAGCAAGAGTATTTCAAACTTTAATGCCTAGAGAAAGAGATTTAGGTGTAATGATAGGTTTTCATCCAAAAAAAAATACCAAATTTTTAACTGCAGCCTTGGCTATGGTAAATGGTAGCGGTTTAAATGCTAGAGATTACGATTCGGGAAAAGACTGGATTGGTAATTTGAATTTTAAATTTGATAGCCTTGCGCATCAAAAACTAAATATAGGATTTGGCGCATCTTTTTACATAGGAACCGTACGTAGTAATACCACTACCTATTTTACGGCTAAAAATGGTGGTTTTGACATCAATATAGCATCCGCGAACGAAAATAGTAAAGTAAAGCGTGATTACTATGGTGCAAATTTTCAAATCGAATATGAATGTCCATTTGGCACAACTGCATTTAAAACTGAATATGTATACGGGAAACAACCTGGAGTTGGAGCATCTGCGAGTATCACAGGCCCAGTAGCCAGTCAAAGTTTCAATACCCAACCCTTAGGCAATTTATATTTGCGAAATTTTAACGGTTATTATTTCTGGCTAACGCAGCAAATTGCAAAAACACGATTCACTGCCTTATTGGCTTATGATGCGTATGATCCAAATACCAATGTTGTTGAAAATGAAATTGGGCTTACAGGCAATAACACTACAGCTGGAGACATTAAATTTAGCACATTAGGTTATGGTATTACTTGCGCCCTCAATTCTAGGCTCAAACTAACCATTTATAATGAAAATGTGGCGAACAGAGCCACGCAACTTACCAATTATAAAAGTGATTTAAAAGACGATGTATTTACCACTCGTTTGCAATATAGGTGGTAATGATATAAACCAAAAAACTAAAATTTAAATTTATCTTTATCTCAAATAAGAGTGTGATGAATAACATAAAATTAAAACCTTGAAATCAAGAGTTGATGAAGAATAAAATAGAAATACTCCAAGGCAAGATAAAGGATGCCAACTTAGGTGGTGGTACAGCCAGGATTGACAGTCAGCACAAAAAAGGTAAGTTAACTGCACGCGAACGCATTCATTTCTTACTGGATGAAGGCAGTTTCGAAGAAATTGGCATGTTTGTTACCCACCGTAGCACCGATTTTGGAATGGAGCATGAAAAATATTTAGGGGATGGCGTAGTTACTGGCTATGGCACTATAAACGGCCGACTAACCTATATTTTCTCTCAAGATTTTACTGTTTTTGGGGGATCACTATCCGAAACACATGCCGAAAAAATTTGTAAAATCATGGAAATGGCCATGAAAAATGGTGCACCATTAATTGGTTTAAATGATAGTGGTGGTGCCCGTATCCAAGAAGGTGTTGTATCGCTAGGTGGCTATGCCGATATTTTTTATCGCAATGTACAAGCATCTGGTGTAATTCCACAGCTATCGGCTATTATGGGCCCGTGTGCTGGCGGAGCAGTGTATTCTCCTGCCATTACTGATTTTATTTTAATGGTCGAAAACACGTCCTATATGTTTGTAACAGGGCCAAATGTAGTAAAAACCGTAACGCATGAGGTGGTAACCTCCGAAGAATTGGGTGGGGCAAATACCCATGCTACCAAATCTGGTGTTACCCATTTCGCCTGTGCTAACGAATTAGAGGCCATTAATCATGTTAAAAAGTTGCTGAGCTACATGCCCCAAAACTGCGAAGAGATGCCTAGCAATTTAGCGTATGAGGCGGCTGATGAAAATCGCCCTACACTTAATGATTTTATGCCTCAAAATTCATCTCAACCCTATGACATTCGAGAAATCATTAACATAGTTTCTGATCAAGAAAGCTTTTTAGAAGTACATGCCGCCTATGCTGAAAATATAGTTATTGGCTTTGCCAGGTTAGCGGGTAGAAGCATTGGCATTGTGGCCAACCAACCTGCTTATTTAGCTGGGGTGCTAGATAGCAATTCATCAACAAAAGCAGCCCGGTTTGTTCGCTTTTGTGATTGCTTTAATATTCCTTTGTTAGTTTTAGAAGATGTACCGGGCTTTTTACCTGGAACGGATCAAGAATGGAATGGAATTATTACGAATGGCGCAAAACTATTGTACGCATTTAGCGAAGCTACGGTACCTAGAATTACGGTAATTACCCGAAAAGCATATGGTGGTGCTTATGATGTGATGAATTCGAAGCACATTGGTGCGGATATGAATTATGCATGGCCAAGTGCCGAAATAGCAGTAATGGGCGCAAAAGGTGCTGCAGAGATTATCTTTAAACGAGAAATTACTGGGGCAGAAAATCCTGATGAGAAATGGATTGAAAAAGAAAAATTATACTCAGATATTTTTGCTAACCCCTATCGTGCTGCCGAGCGCGGCTTTGTAGATGAGGTAATTGAACCTGCTCAAACGCGGATAAAATTAATCAAGGCCTTTAAAATGTTAGAAAACAAGGTGGTGAACATGCCAAGGAAAAAACATGGGAACATCCCACTTTAATAGCGGTACACTAATGAATTCAAAAAATGCGGTCGTAATATTTACAATCGCGTTATTGCTTTTAATTTGTCCTGCGCTAAAAGCTCAAGAAATTGCAAAACCTGTCGAAATTAAATCGCTCACTAAAATTAGGCTAACATCTTTTGGCGCTGGATTAGAAAGGGAACAAAAAATAGATTCACTACACTCAATATATGTTGGGGCGAGTATTTCCGCAGTGTTTCCGTTCGAAAGTCGTTACCTCGGTGTTGGTCGCGCACCGGACATACCGTTATTAAATAACGTTTTAGCTATCACGCCCGTTTTTTATACAGGCTTTAGAAGATATTACAACCTTAGCGAGCGGAAAGAAAATAGTAAAAAAACTATAAATAACTCAGCCAACTACTTCGGATGTAAAATAGATGCCATTCCTCCTACCACATCACCTAATGGTAAATATAAAACTTTGTTTGCGATGTCCTTGGCTCCGCATTGGGGTATGCAAAGGAGCTTAGGAGAAAAAGTAAATTTCGAATTTACATTTGGTCCTGCTATAAAAACAGATTTTGAAACTGTTAGAATTGTCCCATTCAGTAAAACAGGTTTCACATTTCTATTATAATGGCAGTTATAGAACAAATATTTCCTTCCTTAACATGGCGCATCAGGCACATTACCATGTACCCTGATCAGCCTTTCGATTTCGTGAAACTTGAAAATGATTTTGATGGCATTCATTTTGGAATTTATGTAGACTACGAGTTAAGCGGCGTAGTTTCACTTTTCATGAATGATGGAATTGGGCAATTTCGTAAACTTGCCGTTTTACCCGAAGCTCAGCATCAAGGTTTAGGAACACAGTTAATGGATTATTTGATCGATTTCTGTAAAGTGCAAAAACTGACAAAACTTTGGTGTAATGCAAGGGTAAATTCAAAAGAATTTTATACTAAATTTGGCTTTCACGAAACCGATCAAACCTATACCGCAACAGGCTTTGATTATGTAAGAATGGAGTTGGAAATAAAATCAATGTAATCACTAAAATCTGTGTAATCACATTAAAATGGCAAAAAAGAAAGAAGAAGAAAGCAAGAAAAAACATGTACCAGTAGTTACTAAAAAATCGCTACAGTTTTTCGAAAAATATATCAACAATGCTGCCCCTACTGGTTACGAGTGGGAAGGACAAAAATTGTGGTTAGATTATTTAAAACCATATATCGACGAGAGTTTTATCGATAATTATGGCACAGCAGTTGGTGTGATTAACCCAAAAGCAAGTTATAAAGTGGTAATTGAGGCTCATGCCGATGAAATTTCTTGGTACGTAAATTACATTACAACTGATGGCTTAATCTATGTTATCCGCAACGGCGGATCAGATCACCAAATTGCGCCCTCTAAACGTGTAAATATCCATACCGAAAAAGGTTTGGTAAAAGCAGTATTTGGCTGGCCAGCAATACATACCCGTCACGGTGAAAAAGAAGAAGCGCCTCAATTAAAGAATATCTTTTTAGATTGCGGCTGTATAAGCAAAGAAGAAGTAGAGAAATTAGGCATTCACGTGGGTTGCGTAATTACCTACGAAGATGAGTTTATGATATTGAACGATCGCTACTATGTTGGTCGCGCACTCGATAACCGTGCTGGTGGCTTTATGATTGCCGAAGTTGCACGCTTGCTAAAAGAAAACAAGAAAAAATTACCTTTCGGTTTGTACATTGTGAATTCTGTTCAAGAAGAGATAGGTTTACGCGGTGCGGAGATGATTGCGCAACGTATTAAACCAAATGTTGCTATCATAACGGATGTTACGCATGACACCACTACCCCAATGATCAGCAAAATTACACAAGGCGATTTGGCCTGTGGAAAAGGCCCAGTGGTTTCTTATGCACCAGCCGTACAAACAAATTTAAATAAACTATTGATTAAAGTAGCTGAGAAAAATGACATTCCTTTTCAACGTCAAGCATCCTCACGTTCTACTGGGACAGATACTGATGCTTTTGCCTATTCAAATGGAGGTGTACCGTCGGCTTTAATATCTTTGCCTTTACGTTACATGCATACTACAGTTGAAATGGTGCATAAAGAAGATGTAGATAACGTAATTAGCTTAATTTATGAGAGTTTGTTAAATATAAAAGCGGATCAAGATTTTAGGGAGTTCTCTTAAATGGAAAAAGTAAATCACAAGAGAATTATCACCATTACCTCACTTAAAGTATTGTTTGCTGTAATTGTATTTTTTACCATTAACAACTGGGTTCACATCAAACAAAGTTTTGGCGGGGATGTTCCTGCGCTTAGTGCTTGGCTAAACCATGCTTTTACACCGAGTAATTTAATATTACTTCCAGTACTGGGTGTTGTTTTTTACATGAATACGCTAAAACACCATAGAGAATTAGCCAAAAAACGTTCGAAATACACCGAAATGTAGAAGGTTTATTGATACACAACTAGAGTGGTTCGCTAAGGAGAATTGATTTTCGGTTTTAATTTGTACTTTGAGGCTTTACTTAGTTTCGAGCATGAACCGAATCCCAATTATTTTAATTTATAGCAGATTACTACTTGGTTTCATCGTTATCGGTTTAAGTTTGTTACAGGTTAAGCATTATCCCATAATCGTCTTCGGCATTTTAACTTTAGGCCTATTAACTGATATTTTTGACGGCATCATTGCGAGAAAATTAAACATCTCTAGCCAAAAATTAAGGCGTTTAGATTCGACTATTGATCAAATATTTTTCATCTCAATTGCTATTGCCACCTACTTCCAATGCCCTGAATTTTTTAGTGCTAACTCTGCCAAATTAATTATACTCTTAAGTTTCGAAGCCCTAACATACGTGATCTGCTTTATGAAATTTAAAAAAGAAATCGCCACGCATTCTATCGGAGCCAAAGTATGGAGTCTATTTTTATTTGCTACGCTAGTTCAGCTTATTTTCCAATGTC
>JACMOW010000165.1 GCA_014377775.1 Pedobacter sp.
AAAAAGAGCCTCCTATCGGGATCGAACCAATGACCTACTGATTACAAGTCAGTTGCTCTACCAGCTGAGCTAAGGAGGCTAGTATCTTTCATCTCTTCGTTAAAATCGATGTTTTAGATAAAAAAATAATCTTTCACAGAACTTCCAGTCCCTTGGGCATTAACGCCCCTTCCGAAATGGAATGCAAATCTACAAAAAATATTCTTTGAAAAAAATATATTTTTAAAAAAAATTGGCGGGTTGTAGCCCGCCAAATCTTTATTCATTTATATGTGGAAATATTATCCTAGTAATCAGACACTTCATTTGCATTAAGGAGTTCCTTATGCTCACTTAATTTTATGCGCGTTTTATCTTTATGTTTGTTGATCTGTTTTTTTAGGGACTCGATCGCTAAATCGGTTGCTTCTTCAAACGATTTGCATTGTTCTTTGGCAAAGAGCGTTACCCCTGGCACAATTAACTTGATTTCTGATATCTTATTTGCTTCATCTTCTACATTTTCTAATTTCAAATAAACCTCTCCTCCAATAATTTGGTCAAAAAATTGATCCAACTTATCTACTTTCTTTTGAATAAACTCTAATAATTTCTGGTCCGCATTGAAATGGATCGACTGTACTCTAATTTTCATTTTTCCTCCTTTTTTATGCCTTTGGATGGGCTTGTTTATATATTGATTTTAAGCGTTCAACTGAATTATGCGTATAAATTTGTGTAGCAGCTAAGCCAGCATGCCCCAACAACTCTTTAATTGCATTTAAATCGGCACCCCTGTTAAGCAAACTACTTGCAAAAGAATGGCGTAGTACATGCGGGCTCTTTTTATCCTGTGTTGATATTAGCGTTAAGTAACGATGTACAATTCTATATATCATCTTCGGATAAGCAACAGTTCCTGTATTGGTAACGATTAAGGTAGGTGTTTTGTTATTAAAATTTTGATCAAATTTTAGCGAGATATATCCCTCTACTTCTTTTAATAGGGTAGTATGCAAAGGCACAATTCGTTCTTTACTTCTCTTACCCAACACTTTAATGGTCGATTCGTAAGCATTTATATCTGTGTCTTTTAAAAGTAATAATTCTGCTAATCGAATTCCAGTTCCAAAAAGAAGCTCCAAAACTATCTTATCTCTTTTAGAAGAAAAATCTGTTGTAAATATAGTTTCCGAATCTAGCAATTGATCGAGCTTATGTTCTTCTACAAAAACAGGCAAGCGTTTCGGAACTTTGGGCGCCCGAATTAGCAGCATCGGATTGATGTTAAGGATACTTTCGCGTTGTAAATATTTATAAAAGCTACGGAGTGAAGAAATTTTCCGGCCAATTGCATTTGCCGAGATCTTGTCATCCATCAAGGCCACCATAAAACTCCTTACCTGAGGCGCTTTAATGGTTACTAGTGTTAATTCGAAATGTAGTTGGATGTAATGCTCAAATTGACGTAAGTCTGTTTCATACGCCAGTAAGGTATGGGGCGAGTAGCGCTTCTCGTGTTGTAAATAAGTTAAGAAACTGCTGATGAGCATAGGCCTTAATTCTTCGTGGTTTGTGAAAGTACGAAAAAAATCAATGGATTTGAAATTTATTAATATTCTATCCATCTATACCTCTCAGTTATACCTAGTTTGGGACTGCTTCGAGACTGCCATACCCCTTCTATACGTAACCTATACATTTTTTATACCTTTTCAGCAAATCAATCTTATGAAAAAAATATGGATAAAGTATGGTTAAGGTATAGCTATAGTACTGCAGGGGTATAGTATGTGTACGGCAAGTGTATTTCAATTACGGATTTGACACGGATTTAACACGGACTTGAGTCGGACTTGATACGGAGTTGATAAAGGAATTTGAGGAAAAAAGTTAATTTTTTGGGAGATTTTGAATAGCCTTTTCCAGCAATAGAAATTTAGTTTTACTAAGATACGTATTTTATTGCAAAAATAGAAACACTACCGCAAATAAAAAACCACCCCAATTTTAGGAGATGGTTTCTATATGTGTTATCCAATAACGAACTATAAAGTCCCTTCTTGGTTCATGTTCTGAATGTAAACAGCGTGTTTAATTTCTGTACGACGAGCAACCGATTTTTTCTCGTATGCTTGGCGACTACGTAATTCTCTCAATACACCAGTTTTTTCAAACTTTTTCTTGAAACGTTTTAGCGCTTTATCTAATGATTCGCCGTCTTTAATGTTAATTATAATCATAACGTGAAATACCTCCTCTCGATGTTTTTAGGACTGCAAAGATAGGAATATTATTTAATTAA
>JACMOW010000166.1 GCA_014377775.1 Pedobacter sp.
AAAAAACAAACTAAAAAATATGACAAGAAATCAAAAAAGACTGATTGTTACTGGAGTTGTTTTTTTCTGTGCTTTGAACAATCCTCTTTTTGCACAAACAAAAAAAACAACTACGCCCATTGCTACGGCGGCTCCTACAACAACCAGTGCTACGGCGCCAAAGAAAGAAGGAATTAAGCCGTTTTCGGAGGTTATTACCGCAAAGGCAAAAAGTAAAAATGGTTTATTTAAAACCCATAAAGTAGACGAAAAGTGGTTCTTTGAAATCCCCGATTCGGTTTTAAATAGAGAAATGCTCGTGGTTACTCGCTTATCCAAAGTTCCATCGGGCGTAAAAATTGGCAACCAACAATATGGTGGCGAACAGCTTAATGAGCAAGTTTGGCAATGGGAACGCCGTGGCAAGCAGATATTTATTCGCGTACCCAGCTATGCAGTTGTAGCGGATAAAAATTCTGACATGTACGAATCGGTTAAAAATTCTAACCTATCTAGTATTTTAGCCTCTTTCGATATAAAAGCATACAATAAAGATACTACAGGAGTTGTGATTGATGTAACTGATTTTTACAATGGCGATATTATGGCGATTGGCGCAACCGATGCCTTAAGAAAAGCATATAAAACAACTGCATTCGATGCCACAAGGTCTTATTTGGATACCATCAAAACATTTCCAATTAATATTGAAGTAGTAACCGCCAAAACCTACCGTTCTGCCGAATCTCCGACAGACAATACCATCGCAGCCATTACTTTTGAATTCAATACTTCGATGTTATTGTTGCCAAAAAGCCCTGTAAAAGCACGTATAATGGATGCTCGAGTTGGCTATTTTGGACAATCACAAACGGATTATGGCACATCTGCTCAAAAAGCAGAACGCACCGCTTATATTCACCGCTGGAATTTAGTTCCAAAAGATACTGCTGCTTACAAACGTGGTGAACTAGTTGAGCCGATTAAGCCAATTGTGATTTATATCGACCCTGCCACCCCAAAAAAATGGGTCCCTTACTTAATTCAAGGAATCAACGATTGGCAGGTTGCTTTTGAAGCTGCTGGTTTTAAAAATGCAATTATTGGTAAAGAAGCGCCAACTGCACAACAAGATCCAGAATTCAGTGTAGACGATTCTCGTTATTCGGTTGTTCGTTATTTTGCATCAGATATTGCAAATGCGTATGGCCCGCATGTTTCAGATCCTCGTACTGGACAAATTTTAGAAACGCATATTGGATGGTATCACAATGTAATGAACTTACTAAGAAATTGGTTCTTTGTACAAACCGCAGCAATTAATCCCGAAGCACGTAAAGCAAAATTTAGCGATCAACAAATGGGCGAGTTGATTAAATTTGTTTCTTCACATGAAATTGGTCACACACTTGGCTTACCACACAACTTTGGTTCGAGTTATGCTTACCCAGTTGACTCATTGCGTTCAAAATCGTTTACCGATAAATATGCAACCGCCCCATCAATTATGGATTATGCCCGTTTTAACTATGTTGCGCAGCCGGGCGACGGGGTAGTTAAAATGTTTCCTAGCGTTGGGACTTATGATAAGTGGGCCATTAAGTGGGGTTATTCATGGTTTCCAGGCGGATTAACCGCACAACAAGAAAAAGAAAAATTAGACGTATGGACTACTGAAAAAGCTGGAAACCCGCTTTACTTCTATGGCCGTCAAGGTAACCCATACGATCCGCGCGATCAAAGCGAAGATTTAGGGGATAATGCAATGAAAGCTAGTACCTATGGGATCGCTAACTTAAAACGTATTTTGCCTAATGTAGAAAAATGGACTTTTGAAAAAGGTAAAGATTTTGGCAATTTAAGCGAAATATACAACGAAATTATAGGTCAGTTTAGCCGATATATGGGCCATGTTGCCTTTAATATTGGCGGATTAAGCGAAAACCTTAAAACCTATGATCAAACGGGAACAGTTTACAACTATATAGCCAAGGCTAAGCAAAAAGAGGCCGTTGCCTTTTTTAATCAACAATTATTTACTACGCCATTATGGTTAATTAATAATGAGCAGTTAAACAAATTTGATAATGGCACAATGCTTACCAGAATGAAAGCCGTTCAAACAGGAACGATTAATAGTATACTCAGCACGTCTAGATTATCGAGGATGTTAGACAATGAAGCAAAAAATGGTGCTGCCGCCTATACAATGCCCGAATTGTTTAATGATTTAAGAGGAACAATATTTGCTGCTATAAAACCAGATGCCTTTAAACGTAATTTGCAAAGAGGCTACGTAGACAGGTTGGGAAGCTTAATGGTTGACGCTCCGGCGCCACTGGGACCGCCTTCGGGATTTGTATCAGCCCCAATAAACATTTCTTTAACTGATATTAGACCGTTAGTAAGAATGGAATTAAAAACTTTATTAACTACAACTAAAGCACGTATTGTTGCTGCAGATATGCTTTCGAAGGCGCATTATGAAGATTTAGCCATTCGAATTAATGCCATTTTAGACCCTAAAAAATAAACAAAAGGCCCCAACGTATCGGGGCCTTTTTATGCCCTAATTATGAGAAAAACAGCATTAATAAGTTTTTTATTTGTTGCATTTAGCTATTTAGCATTTGCTCAAAACACCGATTCGTTGGCTTTGGTAAATGCGCAATGGGAAAAACAAAAAATTGCAGCAAAAACAAAGCTGTTTACCCATCATTTTAACCAAAAGGATCTTTTTTTAGCCAACCAGTTTATTTCATATATCGAAATTAAAAGAAAAGGTAATGCACCTATTTTCGCCTTTGGAAATGAAGTAAAAGTTAAAAAAACCACTTCTGATTTTGCTAATGAACTTGATGCTATTGCCGCCATAAACGGAACATTTTTTGATGTGGCAAATGGCGGTTCTGTCGATTTTATTAAAGTGAATGGTACCATTATCAAGCAAAATATACTTGCTAAAAATGGAAAAAGAGCCAAACATCAAGAATCGGCTATTGTAATTGACGGAAATGGTAGGTTAGCGCTTAGAAAATGGGATAATACGCCAGATTGGGAGAATAATTTAACGGAAAAAGACGTTATGGTAAGCGGACCATTATTGATCTTTAATAAAAAAATGGAAGAATTAGACTCCTCTTCCTTCACCAAGTTGCGTCATCCCAGAACTGCAATAGGCATTAAGGCAAATGGAAAAGTAATTTTATTAACGGTTGATGGAAGGCAAGAAAATTCGGCGGGGATGAGCCTTCATGAACTAACAAAAATAATGCGTTGGCTAGGCTGCGTAAATGCCGTTAATTTAGACGGGGGAGGATCTACTACGCTATGGGTACAAAACAGTGGCGTAGTAAATTATCCATCAGACAATAAAAAATGGGATCACGAAGGTGAACGAAAGGTGGCAAATGTTGTGGTTTTAAAGAAAAAGTAACATGAAGCAAAGAACAAGGAGCATAATGAAATATAAATCTCTTCTTTTTTTACTCATCCTCTCTTTTCTTTTTTCGTGTAACGACAATACCAAAAAGGAGGTCGATAGAGATCAAAAAGGAGGAGAATTTAAAAACGAATTTGCCCTTAAAGATGTAAGCGGCATTCGTTTTTATGAAGTTAAACGTAGGTTTAAGAATGGATTATCCTTTAATAAAGATGGGTTTCAGCAAGAACCTTCATGGATCATTGAAGTTAAAGCGCCCGACAGCATAATGGTATATAGTCCGTCGAAAAATGACATGGAAACTGTTTATTTACAGTTCGATCACGATAAGGTATATAATTTTATGCGTGAGTTTTTCCGGGTAAAAATAGTTACAAAAGATAGCTTGATTTTACAGCGACTTCATGTTGACGGTAAAATAATTGCTGGAGATGAAGATTATCGTTCTGAGGTATATTGTACCTATTATTCAAAGGATTATATCGAAAAAAAGCTTCATACCACAGTTGGCGCGTTACAGAAGCCAACACAAGCTGATAGTTTGTTTATTGCAAAGCTAGCACGACGAACCTTTGCAGATCCCGCCAATGCAAAAGTTGCTTTTGCGGCACGCCAACCTGCAGTTTTTCTGCCGAACAGCAAAAATGTAACCGCCCAAAAAATAAGTACCATCGATGAACTCAATAAACGGAATACTTCTGTAGATTATTTGTACCCTATTTATCGCTTGCACATTAATAAATCTTATAAAGACTTCAATTTTAGTTTTTCTGTAATTGTTGATGCCTGGGGGAAATTATATGTAAACAGAGTTGACGGTGTGATGAAAGAAGATTTAAAGTACCGCAAAAAGTTGCTTGATGGCATAACTTCTGTGTATCTCCAAAATCTATTTGTGATTAAACCCGGCACCACACTTGGGATGAAACACTCAAGTGAAGTTAGCCTACAAGTTTCAGGAAAAATGAACCCTTAAATCCTCTTTTTAAATTATATTTGCCAAAAAATGAGGTATTTGCATTTATTAAAATTAAAATTTGTAGCTTGCGCACTTAATTATTAATACATATTACAATGCAAGAAGGAACAGTAAAATTTTTTAATGTAACTAAAGGTTTCGGATTTATTATCCCCGCAAATGGCGATAGCGAAATTTTTGTACATTCAACAGGCCTTATCGATGAAATTCGTGAAAACGACAAAGTTGAATACGATGTTGAAAGTGGTAAAAAAGGCTTGAATGCCGTTAATGTGAAAGTAATCTAATTATTATCATATTTTACCAAAGCCCCGACGAAAATCGGGGCTTTTTTTTGCTTTATTCTTTCTGAAACATCCTCACATAATCTACTTTCATTGCCGCAGGGAATATTGAATCATCCACACCATTCTTCCCTCCCCAATTTCCACCAACGGCGACGTTTAACAATAAATGAAAATTCTGATCAAAAGGCCAATATTCGACACCCTTATTACTGTTTTGAAATGTAAAATACCGCTTTTCATCGATAAAAAAATCAATGTGAGTTTCGTACCATTCAATCGCATAAACATGGTATGCTGTATACGGGTTTTCTACAGTTAGTGCCTCCCCAACCTGTGTGCCGTTTGTGTGATTAAATGCTAAGGTATGTACTGTGCCGTGAACCGAATCGGGATTATAACCCACATGCTCCATTACATCAATCTCTCCACTTTTTGGCCAGTTTCCGTACTTCCAATCCGTTGGCAACATCCATATAGCAGGCCATATTCCTCTTCCTTTTGGAAGCATTGCTCGAACTTCTAAACGACCGTATTTCCAGTCGAACTTTTTACGCGTAGTTATTCGGGCTGAAGTATATTTTGCCTGCTCTCTATCCGATTTTAGGGCTGTAATATTTAAAATCCCCTTATCTACGTTCGCATTCAGCAAATCTGCATTCGTATAAAATTGTTTTTCATTGTTTCCCCATCCTGTACCGCCAACATCATAGCTCCAATTTTTCGGATCAGGTAGTCCATTTTTGTTAAACTCATCCGACCATTTTAATTTCCAACCCCTAGTTACGGCCGAGTTTTTTATCACTTCAAATAATAACTCAGGTTCATTGGTGGTAATAAATTCTATTTCATTTGCCAAGAGCCATTCCATTTCTGGAACCGTATTTACCGTCCAAGCATTTACTGTTAAACCCAATTCTTTTGATGTTTCAATCCACTTGTTATTTTGAAAAACAGAAAAATGATAATCTGAGCCAAAAAACCCATCCGCTTTTAACTTTTCAGGAGCCACATCGCCATTTAAGTAAGCTACCTTTGCTTTTGGTGAATTTGCAATAATGTAGGTGCATATATCATAACTAAAACTAATGCAATCCACCCATGCTTCTGCCTTTAGTTTTCTCACCATTTGCAAAACTTTTTTGGCCAAAAACAAATCCCTTTCTTTGCCCATATTTTGAGGCTTCAGCTCTAAAATAAGTTTTGTTCCCTTTTGTTTCATGCCCGTTTTCAAATACCTCTCTAGTGTTGGGATCGACTCGCCATTTGGGTGTTTCTTTTCCGATAATTGAGCGTAGGTCGATTTTCCAATTGGTAAGCCATAATAGGTAAGGTCGTGATTAACCACCAGCACACTATCCTGTGTAATGTGTACATCGAATTCAGATCCAAAACATTTTAATCGTATGGCTTCATTTAGAGAAGCAATTGAGTTTTCGGGAAATTTATTCTTTTTCCACGCTCCACGGTGCGCAATAATCTGATTTTTATTCCAAGTGGTCCTTGCGATTTGAGCAGGTAGTGTTGTACTGATCATTACAATCGATAGCATTGCCAATAAAATTACCTTCATTCTTTTATCTGTTATTTATTATTTTCGAGCCTTGCCAATACCCATCGAATGTTAAAAGTATGGTTTTGTTGCAAACTTTACGCTGATTTTTAGCGTTTTTGGCTAACAATTTTTACCTTTATTACGATGGGCAATAGTTATGAGCTTTTAATTGGTAAAATAAATGAATTTACACGAAAGTTTTATCTCAATAAGCTTTTGCGTGGAAGCATTTATGCTGCTGCAAGTATTTTAGCTGCCTACCTTTTTCTTTTTCTGCTCATTTATTATTCTAACCCCGCAACGGGAACGAAAACCGCTTTGTTTTTTTCATTTTTAGCATTATCGTTTTTAGCCGTTGGCTTTTGGATGATTAAACCTGGTTTGGCTTATTTTAAATTAGGTGAAAATTTAAGCCTCGAACAGGCAGCTACACTTATAGGCGATCACTTCTTTACGGTTAAAGATAAATTATTAAACACCCTACAGCTTAAGGCATTGGCCGATAGCTCTCCTCAGAATAGTATACTAATTATGGCGGGAATTGACCAAAAAATTAGTGCTTTACGCCCTATTCCCTTTTCTAGCGCCATCAAACTAAGCGATAATCGTAAGCATATAAAATATATTCTTATCCCATTGGCTATCATTTTGGTAATTGGCATCATTGCTCCCGCCATTTTAAAGGACGGAACAACAAGCCTTATCCGTTACAATGAAGAGATTTTGCCAAAATCTCCATTCAATTTTGTGCTATTGAATACACGTTTAAGCGTTACGCAGGGCGATGATTTAACCATTAACCTAAAATTAACTGGCAATGAGTTTCCTCAAGATCTTTACCTCGAAGATGGTGCAAATACGTATAAATTAGAGAAAGAAAACATTAGCCGCTTTAACTATACTTTCAAAAACATTCAACAAAGGAAAACAATCCGCTTTTTTGGTGGTGGATTTAACTCCTCCACATTTGAGATCACGGTAAGCCCTCAACCAACTTTACTAAACATGAGCGCAGTATTAGCTTACCCAGCTTACCTAAATCTGAAAAGTGAAGAGGTGAGTAATGTAGGTGATTTACTCCTCCCAGAAGGTACAAAAGTTACGTGGCGGTTAACCACAGAAAACAGTACTGAACTATCTTTTTTGCTTCAAAACAAAGTTCATCTGTTAAAAATAAACGATAATATTGCTACATTTAGTAGTGTGATTAAAAATAATGCTGCTTATCGGGTTATTCCAAAAAACTCATTTGTTAGCGCTTCCGATTCGTTGAGTCATCAGATTACTGTAATTACAGATCAGTTTCCGAGTATTACAGTAACTGAAAGCCCAGACTCATTAAGCAGTAAAGCGCTCTATTTCTCAGGAGGAATTGCTGACGATTATGGCTTTTCATCTTTAAAATTTAATTATAGTATTAAAGAAGAAGGAAAAACAATTGCTGAAAAAAATCAGACCATCGCTATTAAAACCAATCAATTAGAAAATGCTTTCTTCTATTTATGGGATTTGAATGCGATTCCGTTAAAAACAGGACAAACGATTATTTATTATTTCGAAGTAGCCGATAACGACGGAGTAAATGGCGCGAAAATTTCTCGTTCTGTTATCAAAACCTATCAAGCGCCTACATCACAAGAAATTGCCGTCAAACTAGCCGAAGGAAGCGATGTACTTAAGAAAAAGATGGAATCTACCATTACATTGGCTTCAAGTATAGAAAAAGAAAGTAAAAAATTAAGTCAGAATTTGTTAGACAAGAAACAACTTAGCTTTGAAGATAAAAAGCAGATTGAGCAATTGCTCGATAAGCAAAAACAATTGGAAGAAGCCGTTAAGGAAATAAAAAAACAAAACGAAAAAAACACCTTTCAAAAGCTAGATAACAATGCGCTTAATGACGCTTTAAAAGAGAAGCAAAAACAAATCGACCATTTATTTAATAACGTATTAGACGAGAAAACCAAAGCACTTTTGCAGAAACTGCAGCGCTTAATGGATTTAAACAGCAAAGATCAAACTCGCGAAGAGCTTTCTAAAATGCAGATGGACAATAAAAGTTTAAAAAATGAGCTAGACCGTATTTTAGACCTTTATAAACAGCTTGAGTTTGAGCAAGACCTTCAAAATAAAATCGACCGTTTAAACGAAATGTCTAAACAACAAAAAGAATTGGGTAGGCAAAGCAAGGATAAAAATGCAACCGCTGATAATATTAAAAATAAGCAAGAGGAATTAAACAAAGATTTCAAAGCTTTACAAGAAGAGCTGGAAAAATTGACAGAAAAAAATCAGGCATTAGATAAGCCCAACCCTTTTCAAAACCGTAAAGATGAAGCTAGTTCCATCCAAAAAAAACAACAAGAAAGTAAAGACCAGCTGAGCAAAAACAACAAAGATAAAGCTGCTGAAAAACAAGAGGGAGCGGCAAAAGAAATGGAAGAACTGGCCGATAAAATGAGTGCCGAACAAAAGCAGGGGGAAGAAGAAGAATCTAAAATTAACGCAAAAGAATTAAGGCGCCTATTAGAGAACTTGTTAGCCACTTCTTTTGAGCAAGAAAAAGTAATGCTTTCATTACGGAAAATAACTATCAACGATCCTTCATATGTGGCAACCGTACAACAGCAAAACACAATAAAGGATAACATGAAAACCATCGCCGACAGTTTATTTTCGTTGAGTAAAAGAGTCCCGCAAATGCAAAGCGTAGTGAATGATGAAGTAGACAAAATTAACTTTAATGTCGGCAAGGCGATTGAACAATTGGGCGATAGGCATACCAGTGAAGCAAGCCGTTATCAGCAAACCGCTATGACTTCCTTAAACAATTTAGCTTTAATGCTAAACGAAACTTTGGAGCAAATGCAAAAAAACAAAGGAAATGGTAAGGGCAAAAAACAGAGCTTACAACAATTGCAAAAAATGCAAGAGCAGCTCAATAAGAAAATGCAGGAGGCAAAAGATAAGATGCAACAAGAAGGGAATAAAGGCACTGTTCCGAAAGGACAGATGAGCCAAGAATTTGCAGAAATGGCCCAGCAACAACAAATGATTCGCGAAGCCTTGCAGAAGATTAATTCGGAAGAAAATAAGGATGGAAAAGGGGCGTTAGGAGATTTAAATCAAGCTATTAAAGACATGAAGCAGACCGAAGCAGAGTTGGTAAATAAAAAGCTAGCGCTAGAAACCATAAATAGACAAAAAAATCTGCTAACCAAGTTAATTAATGCAGACAAGGCGCAAAGGGAACAAGACGAAGATTCGAAAAGAGAAAGTAATGCCGCAAAAGAGTTTCCGCCATCCTATCAGCAAATGCTAGAAAAATTTAAACTAAAACAGCAAAATGAGCGAGAGCTTATTCAGAAATTACCTCCAAATTTGAACTATTACTATAAAATTAAAATTGCTGAATACTTTAAATTATTAAATAATCCCGTTCATTAAACCCACACACAATTCGTCATGTCGAACGCAGCGCAGCGAGGAGATCTCTATTTAATTTTTTCTAGCTCTCTCACTGCATTTGAGATAACAATTTATTGAAATAATAATCTCCGATGCCAAAAATCAACTTTTTTACCGAAGACATTAATTATACCCTAAAACAAAAACAAAAAATTAGATTGTGGATTATCGCTACAATTAAAGAAGAGGGCTATAATTTAGAGGAATTGAATTTTATTTTCTGCTCTGACGACTATTTATTGCGTATAAATCAAGATTACCTTAAGCATAACGATTATACCGACGTAATTACTTTTGATAACGCTGAGGGTCTTAAAATGATTATGGGTGATATTTTTATTAGCGTAGATAGGATTAAAGAAAATGCAAAACAATTTAAATCCAATATGGAAACCGAATTATGCAGGGTAATGATTCACGGCACCTTACACTTATTGGGTTATAAAGACAAAACGAATGCCGCAAAAACTGAAATGACGGCAAAGGAGGACTATTATTTAACACTAGTGTTAGTTTAATTTTTTAGCTAGTTGGGATGTTTCGATTTCCTGTTAATTTCACAGATTCATTCTTAGTACTTCACAGAATGGGCTTTCCGAGTCCTTGTTCTTCGCTTCTTGCTTAGGGCACAAAAATTAAATAGAATAAATAACAAATTAATAAGCCAATAGCCCCCATAATAATGCCAAAAACCCGTTTTTTCTTTATAAAACACAATAAAATTAATCCACTTAGCGAAACCAAGATTAAAAATACCGCAGAAATATCAATAATCCAGGCCCAGACCTTACCAGAGTCTCTTCCTTTATGCAGATCGTTCATGACCGCCATAATGCCCATCTTAACCTCCGAAATTTCGTAGGTTCCGTCTTCTCGTGTGATAAATACATCGCACGAATAGGCCGGGCCTTTTAACGAAATACTCACCTCATAGTCGTCTATCCTTACCTCGCTTACTGCCCCCTTAACCTGATAGGTCTTCCGTAAAAACTCTACGATTTCTAGCTTGGCAACTTCCTTCGTATTCACCCAGCTCACATTTAGCTGGCCCCTATTTTTAACGACTATTTGTTTATCGCAACCAAACCATGTTGGATGATTTAGGGTTAGTCCTGTAAATGAAAAGAATAGTACAACAGCAAAACTTACCATCGAAAGGTAAATGTGCAGCCATCGAGATAGCTTAGACACTTTCTTTTTTGAAGTAAGTGATTTTTGGGCTGGATTATTTTTTACGGAATTCAAAAGTTACGTTTGAGATTTCAACATTTCCCGCGGTGGTTACCTTCTTTGCGGTTTTTTTTAATTCCATCAACTGACGGATAATTTCGTCTGTTCCATGCTCTTTAGCGCTTTCGATATGTATCGTGTAATTTCCTTGAGGAACTACGTTCCCCTTATCGTCCTTTCCATCCCATTTAATGGTGTACTTTCCAGGAGAACGCGTGGCACCAGTTACCGAAGCGTAATTTGTTTTATCTGCCTTAAAGCTTTCGCCGTTAATTCTATACCAATTTCTAAGGTCTGGAACCCATTTTGTTTTATTGTACCACAAAGCCAAATTACGTACCAATTGTTTACTTTCATTTTCAACCCAAATGGCGGCAAATGGTCGGTGATTATTGCCTGCAATTGTGTTTAACTCAAACGTAATAAACAATTCATATTTAGCATCCCATGGTTTTTCGGCGCCAAAATAAATCGGTTTAGCGAACTCCTTTATGGCCTTTTTTGTTGGGTCTATCAAATTTACCCAGCCTTTGCTCTCTATTCTTTTGCCCGAGGCGGTGATGATTAAATATTCGGCGGCATTAACGGTTTCGGCTAATGCTTTACTTTCTGATAACGATAAAACGTTAAATGCCGTAGCCAATGCCCCAGCGTCAGTTGCGTTTGGAGCAACAACCGTTGCGCTAATTACACCATCAACCGGTTTTCCCGTACGTGGGTCAATAATGTGCGAATACCACTTTTTACCAATTTGTTCACCCCTACGGTAATTTCCACTGGTTGCAATAGCCCTATTTTTCACCAAAAGCTGATCAAGCGGTTCGTCGTTTTCTGCATTTGCAAAAGGGTTGGTTACCTTAACCATTTCATTAATTTCGCCCTTAATTACTAAATCGCCCCCAATGTTTACCACTGCGGCATTAACCTCTGAAGAAGCCAGTGCAGCATCGCAAGCTAAATTTATGATATAGCTTTTAGCAAAGGTGTTCATCATCAATGGCGCATTACTAATACGTGTTGCTGTTAAATTCTGTTCGTTTAGCGTGTAATGCCTCTGTTTCATGGTATAAACTGCGGCATTAATTTCGCTCTTAGTAGGTAGTTTTTGATTTTTAGCCGCTTCCTTCCATAATGTGTTGGCTACACTGGCTGATGCATCTAATGCGCCATTGGTTCGTATTTTCCATTGCTCAAAAAGTTGAAGCATATCAAAAAGTGGTTTCGACACCTTAACGGGTTTGTTAAGATCGTTTTTCATCCAATGGCTAAACTCACTATTAGGGCTGTAAGCGCTAAAAATGGCCGATAGTCTATCTATTTCCGCTAAAGCAGCTTGTTCGGCCTTTTCGGCCTCTACTTCAGATGAGCTTACAAATTTGAATTCTAAAGAAGTGCCCAACACATTCTCGTAATTAGAAACATATAAAAGAGATGCTTTTTTCGGTATATCGCCGTTTGGTCCTGCGCCTATCAGCAGTAATCCTGTAAGTATAGAAGCTATTATCTTCATATTATTATTAAGTATAATTCTAAATAGACGCAAATTTATCATCTTAATTTGTATTTACATCTATTCTGACGCATTTTTTTTGTCAAAGTTTAGTTAGGCTATTCCCTTTAGCAAACAATTTCATACAAACCTGCGCAGTTGGCAGGCTAAATTATAAATACCCATCCTTTTCATTGTCTGTTGGTCGAAAAATTACAGGCGTTGGTCGACCTTTATTACCTGATGGTATAATACGGCCAATGGCGTTGCAACCTTTTGCTGTTAACCTCGTCTTATATACGAAACCAGCCTGATAAGGGGCAGCAATCAAAACAAAAATAGGGAATTTAAAAATAAAATATTATGAGAACTTCTATCAAAAATTTAATTACAGCAACTTTAACATTAATCGTATTAACAAGCACTACAATAACGACCAAAGCAGACGATAACGCCTTAACTGTTTTAGCAGATGTAAAAAAAGTAAACAAAATTAATGTATCCGGTAATGTGTCGGTAATTTTAGTTCAAAGTGCAAACGAAAGTGTTAAAGTATATAATAATTATTATACTAAGAACGCATTGGTTCAACAAAAAGATGGCGAATTAAGGGTAAGCTCTTACGAGAAAGAAACATTAATTGTTGTTGTATATGTTAGCAACTTAAGCTCAATTACGGCGTCGGAAAATGCAACCATTAAGACACATGGCATGTTCAGTGCATTAAATTTAGATGTTAACCTTAGTGATTATGCCAAAGCGGATTTGAATACCAATACAATTAGTTTAAATACAAATGTAAATGGTAATGCAAATTTAACGTTAATGGGCTCTACTTCAGATTATAACGCAGTTGTTAACCGCTTCTCTAAAGTAAATATGACCAATTTTGTAGCCGAAATTACTAACATCCGCGCTCAAAATGTAAACACTGCAGCAACTTTTAAGTCATTAGCATTAACAATTGCAGAATAATTAACACACAGCGTCAACCAACATAAATTTAGTTTAGTTTTAGTTTTAGTTAGAAATGCGGATGGATGTCCGCATTACTTTTGTAATAAAGAACCGAACTATCTAATTTATAGGTAATTTTTATTCCTTTTTAGCGCAAGATTTAAAGCGTTAATCTATTCCAATTTTTTAATCCTTACTTTTACAATAATTTCTTATTAGATAAAACGTTAAAAAATACTTTGAGTACATTAATTGCAGCTGAGGGCTTAGGCCATGGATACCATGATGAATGGCTTTTCAAAAATTTAACATTGGGCATCAACCCTGGTCAACGTGTGGCTTTGGTGGGTATTAACGGCGCCGGAAAAAGCACCCTTTTAAAACTACTAGCCGAGCGGTTTTCTCCACTAGAGGGAAAAATCGTGAAAAATAAATCTGTTAAAATTGGGTTTTTGGATCAAGAGCCTTCCTTTACAGAAGGCCATTCGATTAGTGACTTTATATTTTCTTTAGAGAATAAACAGCAGCAGCTGATTAGAGAATATGAGGAATTAATAGAAGATCCCAATCCCGACGAGAATACACTAAATCGTTTATATGAAGAACTAAGTGAGCACAACGCCTGGGAATATGAACATGAGATTAAAACCATTCTTAGCCGAATGGGCATTAATCATTTACAGCAAAAAATTTACACCCTTTCTGGTGGACAAAAAAAACGTTTAGCGCTTGCGAAGCTTTTGATAGAAGATCCTGAGATCTATGTTTTAGACGAGCCAACCAACCATTTAGATATAGATACCATAGAATGGTTAGAAAAATTACTGACTTCGGGAAATAAAACCATTTTATTGGTGACACATGATCGGTACTTTTTGGATAATGTATGCAATACCATTGTTGAACTTGATAGAGGCAAAATCTACAACTACAATGGAAATTATGCCTATTTCTTAGAAAAGAAATCTGAAAGAGAGGCCGCCGATGATAGCACTTTTCAGAAAAATAAAAACCTACTCAAGAAAGAACTAGAGTGGATGAGGCGCATGCCTGCGGCTAGAACTGTTAAATCTCAGTCGAGAGTAGATGCATTTTACAATTTAGAAGAAAAAACAAAACAACGTTCTGACAATCAAAAGGTTACATTGAACGTAAAAATGTCTCGTCAGGGAAACAAAATTCTTGAATTAAATCATATCGGACAAACATTCGACGATAAAAAAATAATTAATAACTTTTCTTATGTTTTTAAGCGTGGGGATCGAATAGGCTTAGCCGGAAAAAATGGAACCGGAAAATCTACATTATTAAATATTATTACAGGTTTTCTTGAACCAGAAAAGGGAAAGGTTGATATAGGCGACACTACTGTTTATGGGTATTATAAACAAGGGGGCCTTGCCTTTAATGAAAAAGAAAGGGTAATCGATATTGTTAAATCAGATGCCGAATATATTAAAATGGCCGATGGGCAAACCATTTCCGCTTCAGCACTTTTAACGCTTTTCCTTTTCCCTCCAAAAAAACAACATGGCATGGTAGAGAAATTAAGTGGTGGCGAAAAAAAACGCCTACACTTAATGAAGGTGCTAATGCAAAACCCAAATTTCCTAATTTTAGATGAACCCACAAATGATCTAGATATAGACACCTTGAATGTATTAGAAGAGTTCTTAGAGAACTTCCCAGGTGTTTTAATTTTAGTTTCCCATGATCGTTATCTTTTAGATAAAATGAGTGAGCAATTGTTCATTATGGAAGGCGAAGGCGGAGTGAGCATATACAATGGGAATTATTCTGAATACCGAATTAGCTTAGATGCAACAAAAGATAATCCTGTAGCTAAAATTAAGGCACGGGATGATTTGTTTTCAGCTGTGCCAGCTAAAAAATTAAGCTTTAAAGAGCAGAAAGAATTAGATGAAATTGAGGAGACTGTTTCAGAAAAAGAAAATGAGATCGAAGATCTGACAAAATCATTAGCTTTAGTAGATAGTGCAGACTATAAAAAAATCAAAGATATTGCCATATTGATTGAGAAGAATAATGCAGCACTTGAAAAAATAATGGAACGGTGGTTAGTGCTAACAGACAAAACAACAAATTAACAATGGAGACAGCCGACTTGATTGCTACACTTGGCGTTAGCCTTTTACTTATTGCTTTCTTCTTGCAAAGCTTTAAATTTATTAAGGCCGAAAGCTATATTTATTGCCTTTTAAATTTATTTGGAGCAGCAATAGCAGGATACGCTTCGTGGTTAATTCCATTTATTCCTTTCGTAATACTAGAAGCTGTATGGAGCTTAGTAGCCGTATTAAGCCTAATAAGCCTTTATCGTTCGCAAAAGTTTCACGTGAAACAAAGTGAACAAATTTAAATCATACCACTAAAAAATTTGTTTCACGTGAAACAGAAAATATATAATGTTTAAAGAATATGATGTTATCGTTGTTGGGGCTGGGCACGCGGGATGTGAAGCAGCAGCGGCCGCAGCAAATTTAGGCTCTTCGGTGCTTTTGGTTACGATGAATATGGAAACCATTGCACAAATGAGCTGTAACCCTGCTATGGGGGGCGTTGCTAAAGGGCAAATTGTTCGAGAAATTGACGCCATGGGTGGCTATTCGGGTATTATTGCAGACAAAACTACCCTTCAATTTAGAATGCTTAACCTTTCAAAAGGGCCCGCCATGTGGAGCCCACGAGCGCAGAATGACCGCAAAAGATTTGCGGAAGAGTGGCGCTTGGCACTAGAAAAAACGCCAAATGTAGATTTCTGGCAAGAGATGGTAAGTACACTTTTGATTAAAAACAACGCTGTTATCGGGGTAAAAACCGCCTTAGGCGTAGAAATAAAAGCTAAATCTGTAGTGCTCACCAATGGCACATTTTTAAATGGATTGATCCATATTGGAGAAAAAAAATTCGGCGGCGGAAGAACGGGAGAAAAAGCAGCAACAGGATTAACAGAACAACTTACTTCATTGGGCTTTGAGGCAGGTCGAATGAAAACAGGAACACCGCCCCGTGTTGATGGGAGATCTTTAGATTATACTAAAATGGAAGAACAGTGGGGTGACGAAAATCCTGGATGTTTTTCTTATACAGATGTGGTTAGACCTACACAACGCCGCTGTTGCTGGATTACTTATACCAACAACGAAGTGCATGAAGCTTTAAAAGAAGGTTTTGAGAAGTCTCCAATGTTTACCGGAAGAATAAAAGGGTTAGGGCCTAGATATTGTCCGTCCATAGAAGACAAGATAAATAGATTTGCAGAGCGAGAGCGACATCAAATATTTGTAGAACCAGAAGGATGGAACACCTGTGAAATTTACGTCAACGGCTTCTCTACTTCCTTACCTGAAGACATACAATATAAAGCATTAAAGCTCATCCCCGGATTCGAAAATGCTAAAATGTTCAGGCCTGGATACGCCATCGAATACGACTATTTTCCACCTACACAGCTCTCCCTAACCTTAGAGACAAAATTAATTAAAAATCTGTTTTTTGCGGGGCAGATTAATGGAACTACTGGATACGAAGAGGCTGCTAGTCAGGGCTTTATAGCTGGAATTAATGCCCATCTAAAAATAACCGACCAGCCTGAATTAATTATGAAACGTTCTGAATCCTATATTGGAGTGTTAATTGATGATTTAGTAACCAAAGGTACTGAAGAACCTTATAGAATGTTTACCTCGAGAGCGGAACATCGGTTGTTGTTAAGACAAGATAATGCGGATATTCGCCTCTCTCCTATCGCCCATAAATTAGGCTTAATTAGTGATGAACGATTAGAGATCGTTCATAAAAAAATTGCCAACTCTGACACAATTGTAGCCTTCACAAAAAAACAAGGAATCGATATGAATAGCGCAAACGATTTATTATCTAGCTTAGGTACTGCAACCCTACAGCAGAACGTTAAGTTATTTAATGTCATCAGCAGACCACAAGTTGGAATTGAAGACATAAGAAAAGTAAGTCCTGCTTTTAACGAACTATTAAATACATTTGATAAAGAAACAATTGAACAAGCAGAAATTAAAATTAAATACGAGAGCTATTTTGAAAAGGAAAATGAAATTGTAAATAAAATGCAAAAAATGGAGGACAAATCAATTAATCCAGATTTTGATTATACAAAACTACTTTCACTTTCAAAAGAAGCCAGAGAAAAGCTGTTGAAGGTAAAACCACGAACTTTAGGACAAGCCTCCCGAATTTCAGGCGTATCGCCTTCAGATATTTCAGTTTTAATGGTACATATTACAAAATAACCTCTAAATTGTTGAGAAACAACGAGTTAATCGGCTTGTTTTTTGGCCTCAATTAAGGCCCTACAAGCAGCTGTTTTCGTTTTCTAATAACATTGGTCCAAAAACAATAAAAATTAAACTAGCGCTAGATAAATGAGCAAAAACATGTCTTACCCCCTTAAGCACTATTTAAAATATATCCTTCTTATTTCGGTGTGCATCTACAGCTGCGCCAGCATGCGATCGCCAGAAGGGGGCCCCGTAGACAAAACCCCACCAAAGGTTTTAAAAATGGAGCCAAAAGATTTAACCACAAATTTTAACGCCAAAAAAATTGTCATTACTTTTGATGAATATTTTAACATACAAAACGAGGTAAAAGAATTTTCAATCTCACCCGAACAAGAACGCCTGCCTCTGCTTAAAAAAAACCAAAAAAAATTAGAGATCGTTTTTCAGGATAGCTTAGAAAAAAACACAACCTATACCCTAAATTTTGGAAAAGCTATCGCCGATGTTAACGAATCAAATGTTTTAAAGAACCTAACTTACGCATTTTCAACGGGACCACTACTCGATTCGCTATCCATTAGCGGACGTGTGATAAATACTTTAACTGGTAAACCAGAACTGGATGCTGTTGTGTTCATTATTCCCTTGTCGAGGGATTCCATTTTTGGAAAAAAGAAAGCACCTATTTATACATTAACAGATAGTAGTGGTTTATATACCTTAAGAAACCTAAAAAAAGATACTTATAAAATTTATGCGCTAAAGGAAATTGGTGGTGATAAAATTTATCAACAAAGGTCAGATGAGATTGGCTTCATCAAAGAGCCTATTGTGCTAACAAAAAATTTAGACAGTATTAATCTTGGAATATTTAAAGAATTGGCACAAACGTTTCGCGTTCTAGATCGCAAACTAAATACAGATGGTAGCATTAGTATGAGTTTTAATCAAAAATTAACCAAGCCCCAGATTACCATTTTGAGCAATAAGGCAATAGACGACAGTAAAATTTTACGTTTCAATAAAACAAACGACTCACTAAGACTTTGGCTCGCAGATTTATCTTTCGACTCGGTTAAAATTGAAATCAAAAGTGAAGGAAAACCGCTTGATACCGTCCAATTTAATCGAGAGAAAAAAGACACCTATACGCGAACACTACAACATACAGACAATTTAGAATCAAGCCTACTTAATCCTTATCGCGCCTATAAACTCTACTTCAATTTCCCCATTGATAAAATTGATATAACAAAAATCAAACTCACGGAAGACTCTATTCCAAGAACAACTTTTTCTTTAACGAAAGACAGCGTCAATTTTCTAGCTTATAATTTTAACTACCCATGGAGAAAAAAAGCCAACTACTTAATAACATTTGATGATGGAGCGATTACCGATATTTTTGGCACTAAAAATAAATCCATACGAAAAATATTTCGCCTAGCTAGTGCCGACGAATATGGAACATTTGTGCTTAAAGTTGAAATACCAGATACCTCTAAAAACTATATCTTAGAGCTTTTAAATGATAAAAAAGTTATTATTTCTACTGAAGTGATCACTAAAAATAGATCCATTACCTATGCCAATTACAAAGTAGGCTCCTACTACACTCGGATTATTTATGATGAAAATAAAAATGGAACGTGGGATACCGGAAGCTTAGCGCTAGGCACACAACCCGAACGTACTTGGAACAACCCCACAGAAATATCCAATAGAGCAAATTTTTTAATTTCTTTAACCTTTGCAATACCTCCACCTACCCCTTTACAGAAAACTAAGAATTAAACCACCCTGCATACATGATATAATTATCAGGCAATTTTGTTAATAAAGCCCTTTGCTCATCAGTAATGGGCTTTATTTTTTTTGCAGGCGTACCAGCATACAAAAAACCCGTTTCGCATAATGCGCCTTCTAACACCACAGCCCCAGCAGCAATGATGCAAAACTCTTCTACAATTGCATTATCCATTACAATGGCGCCCATGCCGATCAATACATTATCCTTTACCGTACAGCCATGAACAATGGCATTATGACCGACCGAAACACGGTTGCCTATGTGAGTAGCCGCTTTTAAATACGTAGCGTGGATAACCGCTCCGTCCTGAATATTACTTTCATTCCCAATGGTAATTGTATTTACATCGCCTCTAACCACTGCATTAAACCAAATCGAGCAGCTATGTCCGATCAAAACGTCGCCCACTATGGTTGCATTAGGTGCAATAAAACAATCTTCTCCCCATTTCGGGTAAACTTCTTTAACTGGTAATATAACTGGCATCTTTCTCTAATTAAATAATCGTGTCAACCAATTCATCCGCATGGTGCGGATAATCGGTATTATAATGCAGGCCTCTGCTTTCTTTTCGAGCAATAGCTGATTTAATAACCATGTAAGCTACTTGAATTACATTTCGTAATTCGCAAAGTTTAACCGACACCTTATTTTTTTTATAAAATTCTTCTGTTTCATTATATAGTAAAAATAATCTTCGCATGGCACGATCTAGTCTAAAATCAGACCGAACAATACCCACATAATCGCTCATTATTTTTTGAGTTTCTCTAAGGTTGTGCGTTACCAAAATATCTTCATTGGATTGGGTAACTCCTTGTTCATTCCATTCAGGGATGCTATCTGGTATTACATTATTTTTATAGCTTTCTACAGCAGAAGTAAAAATCCGATGTGCAAAAACCGTTGCTTCCAATAACGAATTAGAAGCTAAACGATTTGCGCCATGTAACCCAGTTGATGATACTTCGCCGCAAGCATATAAGTTACGTATAGAGGACTTTCCATATTCATCAACCAAAACCCCTCCACACATATAGTGAGCAGCAGGTGTTACTGGAATAAAATCCTTCGTCATATCTATTCCTATAGATAAGCATTTTGCATATATATTTGGAAAATGAGTTAAGATATCTGTTTTTTTGCGCATTGTAATGTCTAAATAAACAAAATCATCACCCGACTTTTTCATTTCAGCATCAATGGCTCGTGCTACGATATCACGAGGAGCTAATGATCCTCTTTCATCATACTCATACATAAACTCTTCACCATTTCTCCTTTTCAACATTCCGCCAAAACCTCTAACAGCCTCTGAAATTAAAAATGATGGATACTCTCCAGGGTGATATAATGCTGTAGGGTGAAATTGTATAAATTCCATATTTCGAATCTTCCCTTTGGCACGATACACCATAGCCATTCCATCGCCGGTGGCAATAACAGGATTAGTTGTGTTAGCATACACGTGGCCAGCTCCACCAGAAGCCATTACAGTTACCTTAGCCAAAATCTTTTCAACATCGTTAAGCTCTGTGTTAAAGGCATATATACCATAACAGTTAACATCTTCACTACTCTTATCAACATGTTCTCCAAGATGGTGTTGCGTAATTAACTCCAAACAAAAATAATGTGTTAATATCTCTATATTTTCATTTTCATGAATCTGCTTTAATAAAACACTTTCTATTTCGTAGCCCGTAATATCTTTATAATGCAGTACACGATGCTCTGAATGACCACCTTCTTTCGCTAAATCGAAAACACCAGCTGTGTTCTTATCAAAGTTTATCCCATAATCAATAATCTCTTGAATGCGTTGAGGTCCCTCCTTCACAACAATCTCAACTATACTTTCATTACACAATCCATCTCCAGCGATAAGTGTGTCTTGTATGTGCTTTTCAAACGAATCAGATTTATCAACCACTACAGCAACCCCTCCCTGGGCATATTTAGTGTTCGACTCGTCTTCATTTGATTTTGTAACGATTAAAACTTTTCCAAATTTTGCAGCCTTTAATGCAAAACTTAAGCCTGCTATCCCCGAACCTATAACTAAAAAATCTACTGTTCTCATTAAAATTATTTATTCTAAATTCTGTTAACAACACACATATTTATGTGGAAGAAATGTATATATTAAACCAACAACTATTTTAAAATGTTTAAAGCTAAGGTAAAAAGGTAATTTGACACAATCTTTTACATTATTTTTAAGCAGCTTTGTATGGTTTATTAACTTTTAACAACACCGTAATCAATACACATTTTAGTATTGGTAAGTTTTTGGATTGAATAGTATAACATTGTTAATCAGCTCATATTAAAATTTAAAAAGCATATTAATGTTGGTAAGTATAGAGTAAGTTATTTAATGCTATTTAAATAAATAACTTACTCACAATACCAACACCCTAATAAACAATAAGAATCTATTTATTTAAATTAACTATTATTTATTGAAGTGTTAAAAGCTGTTACCTTTACATCAGCTAAAACACAAATTTTATTGATGCGCATGGATACCCTAGAAGAATTAAATAGAAAAGGATTTATTGATGAACCAATAAATCCGACATTGGATTTATTTGCTGAAATTGAAAAATTAAAGAAGGAAAAAAATGCAATTATTTTAGCACATTATTATCAAGAACCTGATATACAAGATGTTGCAGATTATATAGGTGATAGTTTAGGTTTATCTCAAGAAGCAGCTAAAACGGAAGCTGATATTATTGTGTTTGCAGGAGTTCATTTTATGGCCGAAACTGCAAAAATATTATCGCCAAATAAAACAGTGTTATTGCCTGATTTAAAGGCTGGATGCTCACTGGCCGATAGTTGTCCGCCGCACTTGTTTATTAAGTTTAAAGAGAAATATCCCAATCATTTAGTTATTACCTATGTAAATTGTACTGCAGAGTTAAAAGCATTAAGTGATATTGTCTGTACTTCAACAAATGCAGTTCAAATTGTAGAAAGTTTACCAAAGGATCAGAAAATAATTTTCGGTCCTGATAAAAATTTAGGTGCTTGGGTTGCAAAAAAAACAGGGAGAGACTTGGTATTATGGAATGGCGCCTGTATGGTACATGAAATATTTTCTAGAGAGAAGATAACCAAATTAAAGCAGCGCCATCCAAATGCAGAATTTATTGCACATCCAGAATGTGAGGAAGCTGTTTTACAAATGGCTGATTATATTGGAAGTACAACTGGTTTATTAAAATATAGCTCGAGTAGTGATGCAACTGAATTTATTGTAGCTACCGAGAGTGGAATTATTCACCAAATGGAAAAGGCTAATCCACATAAAACATTTATTCCAGCACCGCCGAATAATAATTGTGCATGTAACGACTGCCCTTACATGAAAAGAAATACCTTAGAAAAATTGTACTTATGTATTAAAAACGGTTTACCAGAAGTTAATGTTCCTGCGGAAATTATAAATCAAGCCCGTATACCAATTGAAAGAATGTTAGAAATATCCGCGAAATTAGGATTGTAAAATTAGAAAATAATGAATTAGGTTGGGTAATGAAGGTTGTAAAAACGCTTTGATGCGTTATAGCAATGAAGAATAGGCTTCGTTATTTATAAATAAATAAAAAAATATGTTTGAGAATAAAGAACGCACAGCGATTTCAGAATTAGGAGAGTTTGGATTGATTAAACATTTAACCGATAGTTTTAAAATTCAACATGAAAGTAGTGTTAAGGGTATTGGAGATGATGCTGCAGTATTAGATTTTAATGGGAAGCAAACTTTAATTTCTACCGATTTATTATTGGAGGGGATTCACTTTGATTTAGCTTACGTTCCATTAATGCATTTGGGTTATAAAGCTGTTCAGGTTAACTTGAGCGATATTTATGCAATGAATGGAACAGCCACTCAAATCACTGTTTCCATTGGTTTATCTAGCAAATTTCCATTAGAAGCAGTCGAAGAAATTTATAAAGGCATAGCATTGGCTTGCAATAAATTTAATATAGATTTAATTGGCGGCGATACATCATCAAGTAAACAAGGCTTAGTAATTAGCGTAACCAGTATTGGTTATGCCGCTGCGGCCGATGTATGCTATCGTGATGGGGCCGAGGAAGGCGATTTATTATGTGTTTCGGGCGATTTAGGAGGTGCGTACGTTGGCTTACAGATTTTGGAAAGAGAAAAACAAATCTTTTTAGAAAACCCACAATTACAGCCTGATTTGGAAGGGAAAGACTATATCATTGAACGCCAGTTAAAACCAGAAGGAAGAAAAGATATCGTTGATTTGTTGGCTCAAATGAAGATAAAGCCAACATCGATGATTGATGTTTCAGACGGATTAGCATCTGAAATTTTACATATTTGTACACAATCTGGCAAAGGATGTACGTTGTATGAAGAGAAGATACCGATTGATCCAATGACATATGAAACGGCACGCGAACTAGGATTAGACCCAACGGTTTGTGCTTTAAATGGCGGTGAAGATTACGAATTGTTGTTTACCATTAAGCAATCCGATTATACTAGGCTAAAAAATGATGTAGACATTAGTATAATAGGGCACATTACTGAAAAAAACTCGGGATGTAAAATGGTATCTAAATCGAATGTGGTACACGAATTAAAAGCGCAAGGCTGGAATGCTTTTAAGGGATAAATTTTTATATGGAACAGGAAAATCTTATCTTTTTAATTCTGTTTTCATGGTTTTTTTGCTTCGCACAAAGTAGATTTGAAGTACTTATCAGATCCAATCAAAAGTATTAGGAGAAAAATCATTCAAAACCAATGGCTCGAATTAGGAGGCTTATTGGCAACAGAAATTTTATTAAAAAAGGCGATTCTTTTTAATATTTACATCATCTTTAGTCCGAGTTTATGGTGGAATAATGAATCGCTTTAAAAAGAGGTTACATCAGATAAAAATGCGCAGAAAATAATCAATACTAAAGTATATATTGCTGTTGTCATACACTAGCCCCGTGTTATTCCTCTTCTCCTAAAAATCTTGCATCAATTTTTTTGCTCGATTTCGTTTTAGCGCCTAATTTCTTAATTTTTTCAACTTTACTGATGAGGTTTCCACTACCGTATTGCAGCTTTTTAAACGCTTCTTCATGTGCTTTTTGCGATAGATCTAAGTGCTTTCCAATTTTTTCCATATCGATTAAAAAGCCAACAAACTTATCGTACAAAGCGCCCGCTTCTTCGGCAATTTCGAAAACATTTTTATTCTGTCGGTCTACCTTCCAAATACTGGCAATGGTACGTAAGGTAGCTAATAAGGTGGTTGGACTAACAATCACCACTTTTCTATCCCAAGCATAATTGAACAATTCGTGATCCGCTTGCACGGTTACACTAAAAGACGACTCGATTGGCATAAAAAGCAAAACAAAGTCGGGCGAGTTAATTTGATACAAATTCTGATAATTTTTAAACGCCAAACCATCAATATGTGACTTAACTGAAATTAAATGACGCTTTAAACTAGATACTTTTTCTTCTTCTGTTTCGGCATTCATCATTTGCTCGTAAGCAATTAGGCTAATTTTAGCATCTACAATTAAATTTTTATCGTCTGGCAGATCAATTATTACGTCTGGCTGAAATTTTGCGCCCTCGGCACTCTTAAGGCTAACCTGAATGCGATACTCTCTGTCCTTAACAAGACCCGAATGTTCTAAAACGCGCTCTAAAATTACTTCTCCCCAATTTCCTTGCCTTTTATTATCCCCCTTTAAAGCTTTAGTTAAATTGTTAGCGTCGGTTTGAATCTGTTTGCTCTGATCCATCAACTGAAAGATTACTCCTTTTAGATGGTTTCTTTCTGCGGCCTCATCCTTATAAACTTTGTCTACTTTTTCTTCAAAGGCTTTAATATTGGCTTTAAGGGGATTTAAAACAGATTCGAGGTTGGTTTGATTTTGGGCAGTAAATTTTGCTGTTTTTTCATCAAAAATCTTATTGGCCACAAGCGAAAACTCTAAGGTAAATTTTTGCTGCAAGTCCGCTAGATTTTTCTGCTGTTCGAGC
>JACMOW010000167.1 GCA_014377775.1 Pedobacter sp.
GAAACGATTTCTTATCCTTTTACTAACAGCAGCCTCACTTAATACTACAGCAAAAGCTGATAATTGGGGTGATTTTTACATTTATTTAGCTCAAAACATTAAGTATCCTGCAAGTGCACAATTAGAAAATCACCAAGGAAACAGCATGATTACCTTTACCATTGCAAAGGGTATTTTAGAAAATGTAAATGTGCAAACCGAACTTGGAAAAAGTTGTGATATAGCGGTTTTAAATAGTTTGATGGCTTATCCACAACTAAAAAGTATAGAAGAAGGAAAATATGCTTTAAAAGTAGCATTCAGACTTCAGGGCGCCAATGGTGCAGTATTAAATGAATTTGTTAAAATGCCAATTGGTTTTACTGCTTTAAATACCATTCATATTATTGCATCCGCACCGCTTAATGCTGTTTCAATCAAAACCCCACTTTATTTAGTTGATGGCAAGCCAGCAGGCATTAGTCTTAACGAATTAAATCCTAATCAAATCGAATCTATAACTGTACTTAAAGATGCTCCATCAACAGCTAAATACGGACCAGAAGGGAAAAATGGAGTAATATTGATTGCCACTAAAAACCCTACCGTTAAACAAGAACCAATGTATATTTTAGATGGCAAGGTGATGGAGAATTCTGAAATAAAATGGTTAGATCCAAATAAAATTCAATCGATAAATGTACTTAAAGATGCTTCTGCATTAACAGAATATGGACCAGAGGCAACAAATGGTGTAATTGTAATTACGACCAAAAAAGATGCACCACAAAAAATTAAAAATTAATAACCCTTAAACTATGAAAAAACTGATTCTATCATCGCTAATTGCGGTGTTACTACTTAACTTATGTGTAAACGTAAGCTATGCGCAAGAAGAAAAACTGTATAACTTTGTATCATTGGAAAAACCACCCTCCTACCCAGGTGGCATGGCTAAATTTTACGAATTTTTAATCAAGAGTATAATCTATCCTAAAGCGGCATTTGATAACAAAGTACAAGGAACAGCAATTGTATCTTTCGTTATAGAGAAAGATGGATCTTTAACAGATGTTAAAACAGAAGGAAGAAGATTAGGCGCTGGATTAGATGAAGAGGCAGTTAGGGTATTAAAATTATCCCAGAAATGGAATCCCGGACTAATAAATGGGAAACCAGTTCGTGTTAAATACAATATTCCAATTAAGTTTGCAATGAAGAAATAATACGATTTTAATACGCACAAAAAACCCCAGCCTAAATGGTCGGGGTTTTTTGTTTAATGTCTCCTCTGTCTCGGACATTTAAACCTAGTAAATTTATCGTTTAAAAACAAATAATATTATACTTCGTCTTCGCTTACAAACTTAGCAGAATAATAATCTCTATTCATTCGTGCAATATTCTCTAATGAAATTCCTTTCGGGCATTCTGCTTCACAGGCACCTGTGTTGGTGCAACTACCAAATCCTTCTGCGTCCATTTGCGCTACCATATTTTGAACACGTTTGTAACGTTCAGGCTGCCCTTGAGGCAACAATGCCAACTGCGAAATTTTTGCAGATACGAATAACATGGCCGAAGCATTTTTACAAGCAGCCACACAAGCACCACAACCAATACAAGCGGCCGCTTCAAATGCAGCATCAGCTCGCGCTTTTGGTATTGGCAAACTGTTTGCGTCTTGCGCGTTACCCGTATTTACCGAAATAAAACCTCCAGCAGCGATAACACGGTCAAACGCCGATCTGTTTACTGTTAAATCCTTAATCACAGGGAATGCCTTCGCTCTCCATGGCTCAACAACAATCGTATCGCCATCTTTAAATGAACGCATGTGTAGCTGACAAGTGGTTACTGCATTTTTGGGTCCGTGCGGACGACCATTGATAAACATGGAGCACATTCCACAAATTCCCTCGCGACAATCGTGGTCAAATACAACGGGTTCATCACCTTTGGTGATTAAACCTTCGTTTAAAACATCAAACATCTCTAAAAAAGACATATCTGGAGAAATACCCGACACCTTGTAATCTACCAATTTACCTTTAGCCTTGTTGTTTTTCTGACGCCAAACTTTTAGCGTTAAGTTCATATTACCTGTACTCATATCTCAACTACTATTTATAACTTCTTTGTGCAATTTTAATATTTTCAAACTTGAGTTCTTCCTTGTGAAGTTCAAAAGTTCCATCTCCCTTATTTTCCCATGCTGCTACATATGCGTAGTTCTCGTCGTCACGCAACGCTTCGCCTTCTTCTGTCTGATATTCTTCACGGAAGTGACCGCCACAGCTTTCGTTACGATCTAATGCATCTAAGCACATCAGCTCGCCTAACTCAATGAAATCGGCTACACGTCCTGCTTTCTCTAATTCTGTATTATATTCATCTGCCGTTCCCGGAACACGAACATCACTCCAAAAATCCTTTTTCAATTGCTGAATTTCTGAAATCGCCCACTTTAATCCTTCCTCGCTACGTGCCATTCCACATTTATCCCACATAATTAAACCTAATTTTTTATGGAAATGATCTACAGATTTAGTCCCCTTAATGCCTATTAAGGTATCTAAAATGCCTTTTGCTTTAGCCTCTGCCTCAGCAAATGCTGGATGATCTGTTGGAATAGCTTGAACCGAAATCTCTTTTGACAAATAAGCGCCAATGGTGTAAGGAAGCACAAAATAACCATCGGCTAGGCCTTGCATTAAAGCTGATGCCCCCAAACGGTTAGCACCATGATCAGAAAAATTAGCCTCACCAGTACAATATAAGCCCGGAACACTCGTCATTAAATTATAATCAACCCATAGTCCGCCCATGGTATAATGAACCGCAGGGTAAATACGCATGGGCGTTTCATACGGATTTTCACCCGTAATTTGCGCGTACATATCGAATAGGTTACCATATTTTTCTTTAACAACTGCTGTACCTAAACGCAAACAAGTTGCTGCATCAGGATTGTGAATACCTGCTTTGGATGCTTCTATCTTACCGTAACGTTCTGTATTGGCTTTAAAATCTAAATATACAGCCAATTTAGAAGAGCCTACGCCATAACCTGCATCACAACGTTCTTTAGCCGCTCTCGAGGCCACATCGCGTGGCACCAAGTTACCAAATGCAGGATAACGGCGCTCTAAATAATAATCTCTTTCATCTTCAGGAATTTCTGAAGCTTTACGGGTATCATCTTTCTTTTTAGGTACCCAAATCCGTCCGTCGTTACGTAACGACTCAGACATTAACGTTAATTTAGATTGATGATCGCCCGAAACTGGAATACAAGTTGGGTGAATTTGTGTATAACAAGGGTTTGCAAAATATGCCCCTTGCCTAGTGGCTTTCCATGCAGCAGTAACATTACTTCCCATGGCGTTTGTAGAAAGATAGAATACGTTTCCATAACCACCTGTTCCTAACACTACAGCGTGCCCAAAATGACGTTCTAACTCGCCAGTAATTAAATTACGGGCAATAATACCACGGGCCTTGCCATCAATTTTAACTACTTCGAGCATTTCATGACGGGTAAACATCTCTACTTTTCCCATGCCAATTTGACGCTCTAAAGCAGAATATGCGCCTAGCAGCAATTGCTGACCAGTTTGACCAGCGGCATAAAACGTACGCTGAACCTGAGTACCACCAAATGAACGATTATCTAGCAAACCACCATATTCGCGTGCCAATGGAACACCCTGCGCCACACATTGATCGATAATGTTTACACTAACCTCAGCTAAGCGATGGACATTGGCTTCGCGCGAACGATAATCGCCCCCTTTAATGGTATCATAAAATAAACGATACGTGCTATCACCATCGTTCTGATAGTTTTTTGCGGCATTGATACCTCCTTGGGCAGCAATAGAGTGCGCCCTACGTGGTGAATCTTGAAAACAAAAGCATTTTACTTTGTAGCCCATTTCGGCTAAAGTAGCAGCGGCTGAAGCACCAGCTAAACCAGAACCAACTACGATTACTTCTAAATTTCTTTTGTTTGAAGGATTAACCAAAGGAACAGACGATTTGAATTTCGTCCATTTATCGGTTAATTCTCCTTCTGGAATATTTGAATTTATTGCTGACATTATCTTTAGCTTTATTCGTTCAAAATTATTTTAAAGACCTAAGTAGATCCAAACTGGCATTGCTGCAAAAATTAAAGGGATAAGGATGGAGAACCAAACCCCTATTACCTTAATCATCGGGGTATATTTTTTGTGATTCCAGCCCATGGTTTGAAAAGCCGATGCAAAACCATGTAATAAATGATAGGCTAATGAAATCATAGATAGCACATAAAGTATTACAAACCAAATGTTGCTAAACGTTTCTTTCATTACCGCATACAAATCTTCGTTACCTGCAGCATCTGTGGTTGGAATTCCTGTAAATCTAGAAACCCTCCAGAATTGTGAAAGGTGTACAATTAAGAAAATGAGTAATAATGTGCCGAGTAAACCCATCGACCTAGAATACCATTTGCTATTGGCATTGCCATTATTATATGCATATTTTTCTGGTCGAGCCGCCTGATTTTGAAAGGTTAAGCGTGCACCTTGTATAATGTGCATCAATAAACCTAACATTAAAACCACTTCCATTGCACGGATAATCCAATTGGTTGACATGAAGTGAGCCCCCTCGTTAAAAAGTACGCCGGTGTTATCAAAAAACACAAATGAGTTTAAAAAACAATGTACAATAAGAAAGGAGATTAAAAAAAGGCCTGTGATGCCCATTATTAGTTTTTTTCCTATGGATGAGGAAAAAGCATTTGCAATACTACCCATTAGCTTTTATTTTTTTATTCAGTTGTTACAAAAGTATTTAAAATATGATTTAAATTAGGAATACCAAATGCAAAATCACAAGAAAGTGTTTATTTAGAAACATTCTAAGAAATTAATAAAAAAAGGACGGCAAAAATGCCGTCCTCTTACATTAACAAGTATGAATTAATTATTGAACAGGGAAAGTAGACTCGAGTATTGCACCATCAGACATTCGATAAGCACTAATTCTAACTTTATTTTTAGATAACTTGAGTGCTTTCTCTATATCAGCAGTGCTATTTACTTTTTGATCATTTACAGCAGTAACCACTATGTTTTTAGAGATACCATAATTATCAAATAACTTGTTAGGCACAATATCAGTTACGATAACTCCACCTGTTAATTTATATTTTGCTTTTAAAGCTGCCGATGCAGGTGCAAAAGTAGCTCCCAACATACTAAGAGATGCACCAGTCTCTACTTTTACAGCAGTTTTAGCTGACACTAAGCTCGCAGCACTTTCAGGCTTAAGTGTTACCACCACGGTTTTTATAACACCATCGGTTTTTAAAACAGCCAACGAGACTTTATCACCAGGGCGCAAACGTCCAATTTTTTCTTGTAAATCTGGCGAGTCATAAATTTCTATCCCTTCTACTTTTTTAATAATGTCTCCTTGTTTAATACCAGCAGCCTCGGCAGCCCCATTGGGTACTACTTCATTTACATATAAGCCATTAATATCCTTTATTTTCAATCGCTCAGCAGCATCAGCATCTAGTGCCTGAAAAGAAACGCCAATAAAACCACGCTTTACTACGCCATACTGTTTAAAATCTTCTAATATTTTTTTAGCTAAATTTACTGGGATAGCAAATCCATAACCTTCATTTCTTCCAGTTTGCGAAGCAATTGCAGAGTTAATTCCAATTAGTTCGCCATTTGCATTTACTAGTGCGCCACCACTATTTCCTGGATTAATTGCTGCATCTGTTTGTATAAATGATTCAATTGCTGTGTTGGCTGGTCGCTCTGGTCTAATCCCTGTACGCTGCATTTCTACCCACTCTTCACGGGTCATATCTTGGCTCTCTCTATTCAGGATACCAATGCTACGCGCCTTTGCACTTACAATACCTGCAGTTACCGTAGTCTGTAAATCTAATGGAAAACCTACTGCCAAAACCCACTCCCCAATTTGAACATTATCTGAATTCCCCATCTTTACAAATGGCAAACCGTCTACATCAATTTTAATTAGTGCCAAATCGGTATTAGGATCTTTACCAATAACTTTTGCCATTACTTTACGCCTGTTCGATAATACGACCTCAATTTTATCTGCATTATCAACAACGTGATTATTTGTCACGATATAACCATCGGCTGTTAAAATAACACCAGAACCTGAAGCTGCTCTTGGAACATTACTTCTTCTACTGCCACCGCCGCCAAAGAAATCAAACAGATCTGCCATTCCTCCATTACCCTCATCCTGATTCGATGAATTTGCACTGTAAGTTGTTTTTATATGCACAACTGCAGGCGAAACAGCTGCAGCTGCCTGAACAAAGTCTACCGCCCCAGTTGACGAAATTTTAATTGGGTTGTTGGCAAACATTGTATTTTGCTTTTCAGTTAAAGAAAAGCCATCATTATTGCGCTCTAATAGTTTATAAGCGCCAATTGCAAGTGCACCTCCTAAGAATGCAGCAAACACCATTAATCCTATTTTCTTCATATTTTATATATTATTTACTTTTTAGAAAAGATTTACTCAAATTTAATACCATATAAACGATATTTGTATACTTAGTACATCTGATTTTGTGTTAAAAAATGTTAAATCAAATTTAATCAATTATTTCAGCTGCTTAATTTCCTAAAAGTAGAAAATAAAAATGAAGAGTTCATGAACATTCAATTTCACAAATACCAAGGCGCGGGCAACGATTTCATTTTAATCGATCATCGCACATCTGATTTAAAAAACATCGATAATACCCTCGTAAAGAAATATTGCGATCGTAGGTTTGGCATTGGAGCTGATGGCTTAATGTTGTTATTGAACCATAAAGATTTTGATTTTGAAATGGTGTATTACAATGCAGATGGCAATTTAGGGAGTATGTGCGGGAATGGTGGTCGCTGTATCGTTGCATTCGCTAAACAATTAGGAATTATTGACAGTGAAGCTAATTTTTTGGCAGTTGATGGGCCCCATTATGCCAAAATTTCAGCATCAGGTAACTGGGTAGATTTGCAAATGATTAATGTTAACCACATTGATAAAGATGGGAATGCTTACGTGCTAAATACTGGCTCGCCACATTATGTAGAAGAAGTGGTGAATTTAAAAGATATGGATGTATTTACTGCCGGAAAAAACATTCGTAATAATGAAATTTATAAAGTACAGGGTATTAATGTAAATTTTGTGGAGGATAAAGGCGATCATTTATTTGTACGCACTTTTGAACGTGGCGTAGAAGACGAAACCTATGCCTGTGGTACTGGGGTTACTGCAGTTGCGCTCTCCATGGCAAAACACCTGCATCAAATTGGGTACATCGAAACGGCGGTTGAAGTTTTAGGCGGAAAAATCAATATTAAATTTGATTATGATGGGGAAAGATTTACCAATATCTTTTTATGTGGCCCTGCAGAAAAGGTTTTTAAAGGGGAAATGTAGATTTAATTTCCTCTGCTGGAACCGCCTCAATGGCAATTTTATCCGCTTCTTCAAAAAAACAATTCTGTAAGTGAAAATAGTGAATAAAATTCATGTGATTTGCTTTTGAAGTACAGTAGCAATGGAATAAATTTTCTAATGGCAGAAGATACATACAGTTTTATTAAAGTACCCGAAGAATATTATTATGAGTTCTATAGTGAAGGCCCTAAAGGATCGGTAAAGAAAATAGTTAGCTATAGGCTTATCCAAGAAATACCAATTAAGCTATACAACTTAGGTTTCGGTGATTGGGATACTAAAATACAAGATGTAGATGATAAAGTAAATACAAATAATCAAGATAGACAAAAAGTACTGGCCACTGTTGCAGAAACTATTTTAGATTTTTTAAAAAACCAACCTAATGCCTCTGTATTCGCAAAAGGTAGCACACTATCACGTACACGTCTTTACCAGATTAACATCTTAGCTTATTATGAAGAGATAATTAAAAAATCACTAAATATCTATGGATATGCAAACGAAGAATGGAAGGAGTTTGAAAAGGGCATAAATTTTGAAGCTTTTATCTTGAAGAAATAATAATTAACTTTGTTAATATCGCAATTAATATGGAAAATATAAAGAACTTAAAATCTTCATCTAATGATGAGCCTAAGATTGTAAAGTATGCCAATTCAACTTTCTTTAAGAAAAAGGACGAAGATGCGATAGCCTTTTTAAAAAAGCATCCGATACCAAAACATTTGATAAAACACGAAAAATAATATAGAGAAGTTCCGTTAGATTGAATGGTTAATTTCCCTCTGCCAAATATGCCGCCACACCAATTTTAATTTCACTATACGAATATCCTTTTCCTAAATGGTCGCGTAGATCATTAAGTTTAATAGACTTTAACTGATTAATGGCGGCTAACATGGCGGTTAATTTTTTTTCAGCCATAAACAACTTTGGATTTAATTCTTGTTTCGCTATAAAATAAGCCATGTGTCCTTCGATGGTGCCCAATGTCATTTTACGCTCCTTTGCAATTTGTTCTGGCGTTTTTCCTTCCTTTAACAAGCCCAAAGTAATCTCTTTCGTATCTTCTTTAGGGATCTTTGGCTCCTTTTCCTTTTTTGCAGCTTTTGTTTTCGGACTTAATTCTTCATTATTCGGCATTCGATAGGCTTTTTGAATTTTTTCAACTCTTTTAGCCTCGTTATACAAGCCTGCCATATTTTCCTTAGTGAGCTCTTCTCCATTTAAGTTAGCTGCTAACATGGCCTTCGCCTTCCTCATTTTCTTAAATTGCTCGTAAAACATGGCTTCCATTTCTACGAGTTCGACTAGGTATTCTTTGGTTTGTTTTTCAGTCTTAACCACTTCAATCAGTTCAAAAATAGAATCACTTAATTTCTCTAGTTGTGGATTAAAATAATTTTCGGCAGCAGTGGTTCTTTCTAGGCGCATGGCTAGATTTTCTGTGGTATTTACTTGCGATAAGCGTTCAATTTGCTTCAAAAACTTATCAGCATTTGCTTTTAGCGCAATTAATTCTTGCTGCAACATGCTTGCCCATGGTAAATGTTTTTGCTTTGTGGATCGCTTCTCGTCTTTGGTATAGCTAAAAACATGCTCAAAAACATAATTATCAAGCGTTCTAAAATCGAAACTTTGCAAGAGGTAGTTTTTTAAAAAGGCATCACTTTCCTTTTTAATTTGTTGATCCAAATTCTCTTGTTGTTCTTTTGTTTTGGCAAAATAGCTTACGTTAGGGTCTTGCCGAATGGCTCTTCCCGAAAGTTGGGAGGTTAAAATTAATCCCTCCAACGTACGCAGGCGAGATAGGGCTACATAAATTTGTCCAGGCGCAAAGGCATCCCCTAAATCAACAATGGCTTTATCGAAGGTCAAACCCTGACTTTTATGAACCGTAATTGCCCACGCTAGCTTTAATGGGAACTGTGTAAATGTGCCTATTACCTGCTCCTCAATTTCATTACTTACTTTATTGGTGTGGTATCGAATATTTTTCCACACATATTTTTCAATAACTATAGTTTGTACTGATCCATCAGCCTTTACCTTAATTATCTCATCATTTAACGAAACCACCTCTGCAATTTTTCCATTAAAAAAACGCTGTTCACCCGTTGGGTCGTTCTTCATAAACATTACCTGTGCACCAACTTTTAATTCGAGTGATTTTTCTGCTGGGTAAGCCGACTCGGGAAACTCTTTATCGATCGTTGCCCGAAAAAAATAGCTTTTGCCCTGTAACGCTGTTAAACTACTTTTATTCAATGCGTCTGCTTTCTGATTGTGCGTCGTAAGGGTGATGTAATTGTCGCTCAAATTGGGTTTAAAATTTGCTCGATAATACTGCTGCAACAAAGCTACATCTTGTGGTGTTACCTCATTGTTTCTTAAATTATTTAACAAATTGATAAAAACTTCATCCTCCTGGCGATATATCTTTTCTAGTTCAATATACACTGGTGGTTCTTGTACTAAAGCTAAGGCGTCGAAAAAATAAATACTTTTATAATAACTATTTAATAAGCTCCATTCATCTTGCTTTACTACAGGCGGAAGCTGATGCAAATCGCCAATAAATAAAACTTGCACGCCGCCAAAACTTGATGTATTATTTTTCCGAATGTAACGCAATATCATATCAATTGCATCGAGCAAATCGGCTCTAAGCATACTTACTTCATCGATAATAAGGAGTTCTAAATCCAATAAAATTCGGCGCTTGGTGGCGTTCATATTCAAATGCCTAATGATTGATTTCGGCGTATTGTAATGTTGGTTAGCCGTATCGAGCTCAGCCGTTGGGTTTCGCGGTAAGTACATCCCAAAGGGCAATTGAAAAAGCGAATGAATGGTTACGCCCGAAGCATTAATAGCAGCAATACCTGTAGGCGCCACTATAACAGCTTTTTTATGCGTTAAGGAAATTAAATTTCGTAAAAATGTAGTCTTACCTGTACCGGCCTTTCCTGTTAAGAAAATGTGACGAGCAGTTAAATTTATAAACTTTGCAGCCATTTGAGCTGGCTGTATATTTTCGGATTCGTTTAACATTTTACTTTATTATCGCAGATCGGTCAATATACATTTTTTGAGGTCAATCGTATATTTTTGATCAAAAATATAGTTTAAGCCAATTGATATTAACCTCGATTTATTTTTTCTGCTTGATAAGTAAATAACTTCTGCGTTACAATCAACTGCATTCCATTTAACCGTTTAGTGGAATCGGAAAGGCCATCGATTAAAAACACTGCATCATATCCCTTTGCGTCAATTAATCCACGATTCGTATTTACAATGTTAAAGTAGTTTGCCGTACGATCGTAATTTATTCCTAAATCTTTCAATTTAATAGCGCAAATGC